>JBGCDY010000454.1:0-4068 GCA_045105835.1 Chitinophagales bacterium | reverse complement strand
GAATAAAACCGTAAACTGAGACTACAATAGTCTATCTTTTAAAAAATTAGCATACTATTTTGCTAATAATTACTCTTGTATGAAATCAGACTGTTGTAGCCTTTAGATTCTCCACGGAATTTGTCAGGCAACCTATTTTTTTAAACAGGAATAGGTTTTTCCCTAAAAAAAATCTATTAAAAAAAGTCATAACGTTATCACATATTCATATTGAAGTATATTAGCCTTAAAAGGAAAACACCACAACAAATAGCATTTTAAATATTTCGAACAATTAAATTAGTGATTCACAATACACATAAACTAATTAAAAACAGATGATAACAAATAATTTAACTCTAATACTTTTCTCTATTAATCTAAGTAAATATTCTGTATCAAAAACCAATCCCATTTTCGGTTTTTTACATTAAACCTATGTTAAAAACATTAATTAAATCATAAACCAATCAAAATTCACAGCTAATGAAAACACAACATATAAATATTTTAATTATTCAATAAATCATCTTTTTTGAAGTCAGTAAAATAGCCTATAATCACAAAATTAACACAGGCTTAATGTAGTATTCAATAACTTTGTGGAAACTTAATCTCACTATTAATTCATTGCTAATTTTTTACCTTACCTAACTTAATATTTCATTTTTTATGAACTGCAAAAAATTACTTTTTACACTTTTCTTATTTCTATTAGTAAGCAGTATTCACTCTCCTCTCTTTGCCCAAGTAACAACCGCTACTATTAGCGGAGCTGTTTTGAGCAAAAGTAGCGACGAAGATTTAGTAGCAGCAGCAGTTGTTGCAATACACGAACCTTCTGGTACACGCTATGGAACTACTACTCGTGACAACGGTAGTTTCACACTTCCCAACCTTCGTGTAGGTGGTCCCTACACGATTCAGGCAACTTACTTAGGTTACAAAACCTACACTTACAACAATGTATTTTTGTCACTCGGACAAAAGCTCTTCCTTAATCTCAGGCTGGAAAGTGAGGATGTCCAATTGGACGATATTGTGATTACGGCAAGTCCTAATGGGGTAATGAGCAGCGAACGTACTGGTGCAGAAACCAATATTGGCAGTAAGCAATTGCAGAAATTACCTACTATTTCACGTTCTGCCTCTGATTTCACCCGCCTCACTCCTTCTGCAAGCGGCAATTCTTTTGGTGGACGCAACGACCAATTCAACAATTTCTCTTTGGATGGTTCTATTTTCAACAATCCTTTTGGATTGGATGCAGCGACACCTGGTGGTCAAACGGATGCACAACCTGTTTCTTTGGATGCAATCGAACAAATCAATGTTTCGCTTGCGCCTTATGATGTGACTCAAGCGGGTTTTACGGGTGCATCAGTAAATGCGGTTACCAAAAGTGGGACGAATGAATTGAAGGGAACTGTTTTTGGTTTTTATAGAAACCAAGATATGACAGGTTCTAAGGTCAGAGGGAACGACATTTTTGTACCAGAGTTGGCCCAATTGCAGGCTGGTTTCAGTTTGGGAGGTGCTTTGGTGAAAGACAAATTGTTTTTCTTTGCCAACTTCGAAATCGAAAGACGAGAAGATTTGGGTTCTAACTTTGTGGCTTCTCGCCCAAACTTGAATGGAGAGAATGTATCAAGAGTAGAGGCGGCTGATTTAGATGCGGTTTCCAATGTACTGCTTGATCGTTTTGGATACGATACAGGTGCTTATGAAGGTTATTTATTTGATAGAAACAATGAAAAAGGTATCGCAAAACTAGACTGGAACATAAGTGATAAACACACATTGACAGCTACTTATAATTTCTTGAATGCTTCAAAACAACAACCTGCACACCCTTCGGCATTGGGTCGTCGTGGTCCTGATGCGACTACATTGCAGTTCAGAAATTCTGGTTATCAAATCAACAACAAAATCCAATCAGGTATTTTGGAATTGCGTTCTTTGTTCAGCAATACTGTTTCCAACAAATTGCAGATTGGATTGACTTCTTTCCGTGATTCTCGTGATGCATTTTCTGCCCCTGCTCCTGTAATCAATATCAACCGAGATGGAATTCGTTATATAGTAGCAGGTCATGAGCCATTCTCAATCAACAATGTCTTGGATCAAGATGTACTTCAAATCAGCAATAACCTAAACATTTATTCTGGTGACCACACAATTACGGTGGGTGCTTCTTTGGAAAAGTTTTCCTTCAATAACTCCTTCAATCTCGGAGTTTACGATCCGTTTACTTATGGCGGAGGTACTTTTGGGCCTGGTTTTGCGAGTGTTGATGATTTTGTGGCAAGTGTGAATGCGGGCGAATTGGATGATGCATTTGCAGGTGCTCAAAGCACTTTTGACACCAACAATACAGATGGTACTTGGGCTTTGGCAGAAACGAATGTAGGTCAGTTTGCGGTTTACGCACAAGATGACTGGCAAATGAGTAGCAACTTCAGTTTGACTTATGGTTTGAGGGTTGATGCTCCTTTGTACTTCGATACGCCTGAAAAAATTCAAGAGAACATTGATAGAAACTGTTGCGTTGATCAAAGTTTGCAGTATGTGGATGAAGATGGCAATCCCATTACTTTTGACCATACCCAACTTCCCAAAAACACTACTTTGTTTTCGCCAAGAGTGGGTTTCAACTGGGATATCAATGGAGACAATAGTTTGAAGGTAAGAGGTGGAACAGGCTTGTTCTCAGGTCGTTTGCCTTTTGTATGGATCGGCAATCAAGTAGCCAACCCCAACTCTTTCTTCTACAATGTGACGCATCCTGACTTCAAATTTCCTCAAGTACACAGAACCAATCTTGGGGTAGATAAAAAACTGGAAAGTGGTTGGATTCTTTCTACAGACTTGATTTATACCAAAGATCTCAATGGTATGATGGTTCGCAATTATGGTATCAACAAACCAACTGGCGTTTTGCAGGGTGTTGATCCACGACCTATTTACACTGCCGCTGATCGTGCAAATGATGCAGGCAATAATGCCTACGTGTTTACCAACACAGAGGTAGGTTATTCCTTCAATGCGACGGTCCAATTGCAGCGCAACTGGGACGATGGGCTTTATACCAGTATTGCGTACAACTACTTGGATGCGAAAGATGCAAGTTCGATTGAAGCAGAAATTTCAAGTGATGCTTATGAGCGCAATCCAGCTTTTGGCAATGTAAACCAAGCAGTTTTAGCTCCTTCTTTGTATGGAAATCGCCACCGTTTTGTGGGTTCGGCTTACAAACAATTTGAGTACGGCACTAATAAAAAATGGGCTACAAGTATCGCTATGTTCTTTGAATACTTAGAAGGTGGGCGATTTAGCTATACGTATTCTGGTGACATCAATGGAGACGGTTCTGGTTTGAATGACTTGCTTTACATTCCTACAGGCGGAGAATTGAACGATATGGCATTCACAGGTACAGATGAAGAACAAAACGCACAAAGAAGTGCCTTCAACAGTTTTATCCAACAAGATGCCTATATGACTTCTAATAGAGGTAGTTATGTAGAAAAGTATGGTATTTTGAGCCCTTGGTATTCTACTTGGGATTTGAGAATTCTTCAAGACTTGAACCTTGGAGAGGGTGCTGACCGCAAAACGATTCAATTGAGTTTGGATATCTTGAATGTCGGAAACTTACTCAATTCTGATTGGGGAGTGCGTCAATTGCCTGTCAATACGCAGCCTGTTGGAGTGAGTGTAGCAGATGGCATTCCTACTTACAGTTTTGACACTTCTTTGACGAATACATTTACAGATGATTTCAGCTTGAATTCTCGCTGGCAAGCACAGGTTGGTTTGCGTTATATTTTTTAGACGACTGACGACTGACGACTGACGGCTGACGGCTGACGAAAATTAACACAATAGCTCAAAGTACTTCCACTTTGAGCTATTTTTTTGAAGAACATAAAAAATGAAATTTATTTCTAAGGAATGCGGAAGAAATAAGGTTACAAATTTCGCTTTGCTTATTCATCCGATGAGGGCTTTCAATATTTTGGTTAATAAGTACTTATGTTGTAGCCCTCATCGGATGAATTTTAAAATAGCTTGCCCCGAAAACTCGGG
>JBGCDY010000453.1:0-4802 GCA_045105835.1 Chitinophagales bacterium | reverse complement strand
CTATTAGACACATTATTAGATTCTTCCAAAAGAACAGAAGAACAAATATTTGATTATAAATACGTATAAAAATCACGGAGAAACACCGTATGAGCCAATGTTTAATGCACAAAAAACATGGATAGAAGAACACCCTACCGTTGTACATCGACACTGTGCAATTTGTGGAGGAATCTGTGAGTTTAGTGATGGAAAGCCCCCTTTGCCGAAAAAAAAATATAAAAGCGAAAAAATTGAAGTGAGAAAAAATTTGGTTGATTCAGCCTATTATTTTCTCATTCGTTGCTACAAAATCGAGCTTTTGACTATTGAAGAATTAAAGCATAAATGTGACTTAATTGGAACAAGTATTGACCCAGATGACTTAGAATAAAAATTGGGTTCTTTCACGATTTTTGCGATAGTAACCACCAGCGAATCCCGAGAAATCGGGGCAAGATTGTATATTTGTTTTCTTTACTACTGATTATCAATATTTTAAATATTTCTACTATATATAATAATATACACTCTACGGTGTTTTGCAATAATTGTCAAAGAGCCAAAAATTAAATCCGCTACACAATTGAGTAGCCTCCCCTTAACCGAAATTGACATAGAGAATGACTATCCCAACTCTCCCCTATGCCTCGACGGTTCGCTATTGATGCTTAACCAACTCCAAACATATCCCATTCCAGATTCTACTCCCAATCGTATCATTTCTTATACTTGTAGTCAGGTTGTTTCCAATCCTATCACATACTTACCTCAAACGGTTTCCATAATTCGAGCTCCCTGTTAAGACTGCTCCGAGACCTCGAAAAGAATTCCACCCTCTGGGCATTTTGATCAAGCTGAAGTGAATCTTTGAGCAACACTCCAATTTTTCGCTATATTTACCATTTGTAAATCAAACCTGAATAAAAGGTATTTTGACACTGGCTTAGTAAACGGAGCTGATGGACTATTTACCCTGAGGCGGAAAATACTGGACTTAGAAAGTCTAAAAATAAAGGACATACTCAAATAATAAAATATGATAGATATCAACAAAGGGGTAATGTTAAATGCATATCCAGATAGTATTGGGAAGAACTTGAATGACACTGTAACAATGCTAAAAATGCCTGCATTTAAAAATGCATTTTCACTTTTTTACGTATTACCTACCTTTTTCAATAGTGATTTGGATAGAGGGTTTTCGATTATAGATTACAATATCAATGAAGAATTGGTTTCCAAAGAAGATATTGCAGCATTGAATACACTAAATATAATGCTCAAGTTTGACATTGTATTAAATCATTTATCGGTGGCTTCTCCTCAATTTAAAGACTTAATTAAAAATGGGGATCAATCAAAGTTTAAAGATTTTTTCATTGACTGGAATGAGTTTTGGGAAGGGAATGGAGCATTAAATAACGAGGGAATTATTATTCCCAAAAAGGATTACTTGGACAAGTTATTTATGCGAAAATCAGGCTTGCCTATTCTAAACATCTTATTTCCAGACGGAAAAGAAAGACCCTATTGGAATACTTTTTATCAAAAAATATCCTATCAAAAAATAACCATAGAGGATTTAAAATCTATAGCAAATTTAAGTGTTGAAGGGGCTAATACCATTTGCGACAAAGTCAATTCGGCTATTATTAACAAGCAGGATTTGCAAACAATTGACTTCGGGAAATATACAAGTCACAAAACTGCAATATTAGATATAGTCAATCACAATCGGAGCTATTTGGGGCAAATGGATGTCAATGCTAAATCGCCTTTGGTTTGGGAATTTTATGAAGAGGTCTTGGCAAAAGTAGGGAGCTATGGTTGTCAGATTTTGAGGTTGGATGCATTTGCTTATTTGCATAAAGAAGTAGGCGAAACCAACTTTTTTAACACACCTGGCACTTGGGATTACTTGGCTCGAATTAATGAAATTGCGAAAAAAAACAAGCTAATTTTATTACCAGAGATTCATGCAGAATATGGTCTACACTTGCATGATGAAGTTGCAAACGAGGGGTATGCTATATACGATTTTTTCCTCCCAGGGTTAATGATTCATGCTATCGAAAAAGGGACCAATAAAGTACTCATAGCTTGGGCAAAAGAAATTATTGAAAAAGGATATCAAACCATCAATATGCTTGGTTGCCATGATGGAATTCCTGTCATGGATTTGAAAGGCAAAGAGGTCAATGGTGTTTACAATAAAGGTTTGTTAGAAAATGTCGAAATTGAAGACATGATGGAGCTAATTTTGGAACGAGGTGGACGTGTCAAAAACCTGTATGGTGCTGATGGTAAAAAAATCTCCTATTACCAGGTTAATGCAACTTATTTTAGTGCATTGGGAGCGAGCGAGGAAAAACTACTTTTGGCAAGAGCCATTCAATTATTCATGCCTGGGATTCCTCAAATTTGGTACTTAGACCTTTTTGCTGGAATCAATGATTATGAAGCTGCAAATAGAGCTGGACAGGGAGGACACAAAGAAATCAATAGAACCAATTTGAGTTTAAAAGATGTTAAAGCAGGTCTGCAAAAAGAGGTAGTTCTACAACAACTTAAAATCATTAGGCTAAGAAATACTTCTAAGGCATTTCAAGGAACGGTAGTTTTCAATGAAACTTCTGAGGAGCAAATAAATATCATTTGGACAAAGGATGACGAGTTTGCAGAACTACACGCCAACCTTAAAACACATACTTTTTCAATCCGATATTCCGAAGAAGGAGAGGAGAAAGTTTTGTAAGGGTTCTAAGCGCAAGGCAAATGGATTGTAAAAATAGATTGAAGCTCCAATAAGTAATAAGAAAAAAATAACTTAAACATCTTAATTCCCCTTTTGAAAGGGGTTGGGGTATGTTAGCTAAAAAATCGTTCAGGTTATTTTTTTACCGTTACTAAGGACAAAAAAATGATTTAAGTGAGAATACAGAAATGAGATGCGAGAAGTAAGACTTCAAATCCCTTAGGGATGCTAAAACATTAATAATATTATTTATTTAATTTTATTATACTACTTATACCAAATTAGTTGGCAATAATGATGTTGATGATTTGATTACAGAAATTTTTGAGGCAGAAAAAAATGTAGCCTTTCTTCACGCCAGAAACTCGGAAGCTTGTTGTTTTATTTGCAAAATTGAAAGAAGGTGAAATTTTGGCAGGAAAGCAAATATAGAAAAATGAAAATATTTGTGACAAGCGATAAAAGCAAAAAAATGTATTTGGTAAAGTTGTGTTAATAGCGCAGTTTTGAAGTATAAAAAACAAAACTATGCAAAACCACTACTTCAAAACGGTACTCTTTTTATTGCTTTTCAGCTTCAATGCCCATGCACAATTAAATCCCATTCCCTGTAATACGCCTTCTAATTCTCAAGAATTAGACATCAACAATGTACGTGCAAAATTTTGGGCAAGCGGCAGTATGTGGTTTGACCCAGTTACTGGTAGACCCAACTATGAAATCCCCAAAGGAGAAGACCATCACTCTCTTTTTGCTTTTGACTTGTGGATGGGCGCAATAGATGAATTCGAGCAAAAGCGATTGGATTGGCAGGCGTATGCGGGTGAGTTTGTAGCCAATGCCTATTTCCCTGGGCCTCTAAACAATTCGGGTTATACCGATTTGTCCACTTGCGAACATTACGATAGAGTTTGGAAAATCAACAAGTCTGCGATAGATTCCTTTCGTTTGGGTTTACTGGTAGAGATTCCCAAAGACATTTTAGAATGGCCTGCCAAAGGCAATCCACACATTTCTTTTTCTCCTCAAAAAGACTTAGCCCCTTTTGTAGACCTAAACAAAGACCAAATTTACAGCCCCTTAGAGGGGGATTATCCCGATATATTGGGAGACCAAGCTTTGTGGTGGGTCTTCAATGACAATGGACATGGCGAATATTTAGGCTTTCTCCCATTGCAGATGGAGGTTCAGGTCATGGCGTATGCCTACAACAGCAGCCCCAAACTTCAAAACCATACTTTCTACAAATATACTTTTACCAATCGAGGTTATGGAAGATTGGATGATATCATGTTGGGCTTGCATATAGATGCAGATTTGGGGCAGTTTGACGACGACTATGTAGGTTGTGATACTTTGCGGAACTTGGCAATTGCCTACAATGGCGATATGCAAGATGGTGATTATGGAGAAGATATTCCCATTGCAGGCATCAAACTCCTCCAAGGTCCACAAAAATCGGATGACACATACAGTGATATGTACACTTTTTGGTATCGAGGAAGCGATTTTACCCATTGGGGAAGACCATCACATAAACAAGCTGCATGTTATGGTTTATGGGGGCTTTCACAAAACGGAACAATGATGACTTATGGTGGTCATGGAACAGGACAAGGAACAACTCCTACTTTATTTATGTATCCTTCAGACCCAACGGACGAAGATGGCTGGTCGGAATGTTCAGAAAATAACCCACCTGCTGATAGAACAATGTTCATGGGAGTTGGGCCTTTTTCTATTGAACCCAACCAACAAAAAGAATTGCATTTTGCAGCCTTGTGGGTACGAGACAACATTGAGCATACCTGCCCAAGTTTTGCGCCCATTCAAGAAGCGGCAGATTATGTTCAAGATTTGTTTGACAATGGACTCATTACCAACATTGAAGAAAACCCTACTTCAATAGTCTCCAAATCCAATGTCCATTTGTTTCCCAATCCTGCTACTGCAAATACAATATTGACTTTGCAGCAAGAACAAACACTTCAAGAAGGCACATTTCAACTTTTTGATAGCTTGGGACGGCTCGTAAAAAGTGTTGACTTGAAGGCGCTCCATCAAA
>JBGCDY010000452.1:0-8773 GCA_045105835.1 Chitinophagales bacterium | reverse complement strand
ACTTTTTAACTCAGAGATAATTTGTAAATTCACATCTCGCATAAGAGGGGATTTTTAGTGTTTTGTGAAACCTGTATACATCCACAAAAATACTATATTATCTCCTCTTTCTTTATTCCAACCTTAACTTAATGACATTGGCGGATAATGGAGATGTATGGGTAGCTTCTCTATATGATTTCAAAGTCCTTCGCTATAGTGATGCAGGAGGAACTCCAATTGGTGAGATTGGAACAGGAACTTTGGGGTCAGCAGACGGGCAGTTTGATAGAGGCTATGATGTTTCTATTGCTCCAAATGGAGACCTTTGGGTAATAGAACAGGACGGGCAACGTTTTCAACAGTTTGACAGTGATGGTAACTTTATCAGCAAATTCGGAGGAACTCAAGGATCGGGGGATGGACAATTTGCTTGGGCTCGTGGCATACATGTAGATGATTCTGGTTTTATCTGGGTATCAGATAGCCAAAACAATCGAGTTCAGCGTTTTTGCTGCGCTCCTACCAACAACCCAAAGTGGGAAGTAGCCGACATTATTTCAAACTGCAACTCTGCCTCTGCTACCTATCATGTATGCTATACCGCTCTTGACTTGGATGGAGTCATTGGAGTGGATATTGACTTTAGTTATCCTGATGTATTAACACCTGTTAATACTGATTTTATCACACTTAAAGACAAAGCTTTAGAGCCTGTTAGTGGTAATGCAAGTCAGATAGAAGTCTATACCAGTACGGATGTAGCAGGTCAAGTCAGTGCGAGTATTTACTTCGATTTCTCTGCTCCTGTAGATGCTGTATGGACAGGTGAAGGAGAGTTTATTTGCTTTGCTTTTGAAACCTCAAACACCTGGGATGGTACAACTTCTACTGAAACAATTGTCACCAATAGTTTGGTAGAAAGTTACGCAACAGGAGTCGGCGAAGAAAGCCCAGATGATGCAAGTGTAGAACTCATCACCATGATTGGACAGATTTATGTCAATGGAGATACCAATTTGCCACTTGTCAATGGAATCAACTTCAATGGAACAACCGAAATTATGACTGCGGATGAAAACTGCGATGATGATAATAGATGGACACAAACCTTCAACACAGAAAACGATGGTGAGTTCAGCATTGCAGCAGCAGGCTCTGAAAACCTTAGAATCACTCGTAATACAAGCGAAAATGACCTTTCTATCATTGGAGGGGTGGATGCTTTGAGGTCTGTATTTATCAGGTTAGGTTTTGGTGATGCACCTACATTGAACGAGCTTTTAGCAATGGATGTCAATGGAGATGGTTTTGCTTCTTCGGGCGATATTACCAATATTCTACGTCGTGCTGTTGGTTTGATTCCAGATTATCCTGTACAAGATGGAGATGTAGCAAGTGATTGGAAATTTGCTGCTGCCGAAACCATGGATGTATTGGAGGGGCAATCACATGATTGGAAAAATGTACCTATTTTGTCACAATGTATTCCTGTTCCTGCTGACCCTTGTGCACAAGTCTATGAGTACGATGCAATTTTGAAAGGAGATGTCATCAGTAATTGGTTAGCAACTTCTGCTCTCAAAACTGCTTTAGATTTAAGCTTGGTAGTGGATGTTAGAAACAAAGCGATGTTGGAATCAGAGCAAACCTATCGCATTCCTGTTTATGCCAAAGACAACGATGGTTTTTCATCCTTAGACTTGGACTTAGATTTTGATGCTACTAAAGTGAGCATTGAGGATATGGTTTTGACCGAAGTTGGCGAAAGTTATGACATTCAGTATGTTTGGAATACCCCTGAAGAAGGACGTCTGATGATGGCTTCTTATACCATTCAAGAAATTGACACGAATGAGCCTTTGTTTGAAATCGTAGTGAAGGAAGATGTAAATGCAGAGGACTTTGGAGTAGGAAAATCTTTCTTCAATGGAATCGAATCTGATGTAGAAGTGACAGGAACAGCTGTAGGAATTGAAGATATTTTGGGTGGAAGTAGCAGTTTGACGGCGATTCAAAGCCTCCAACCCAATCCAGCAAATAATGTGGTGATGATAAATTATGATTCAAAGCTAATTGGAAATCTTGAAGTACAAATTATGGATTTGGCAGGTAAAACGGTTGCCCTACAAAGTGCCGACAATACAGGTGAAACTGCAATGGATGTCAGCCAATTGCAAGATGGACTGTACATCTTGACTTTGAGTGAAAATGGAGAATTGAAGGGCAGAGCGAAACTGATGGTGGCAAAATAGTTATAACTCATAGACTACAAAAGTTTTGAAAACTTTTGTTCTTCTGTCCTTCTGTCCTTCTGTCAAACTCCCAAAATGGCTTCGGCTGTTTTGGGAGTTTTTTTATTCATAAAATCTATGAGTTGTGCAATGATTGGTATATTATTGAAGGGAAAAAACATCAAGTTTGAGAAATACAAGGGTAATTCTCTATTTAGCCTTTAGAAATACAAGGGTATTTCTGAATTTTGTTTCAATAGCCAACGATTTGAACAAAGCTTGCCCCGAGAATCGGGGAACTCTCAGATGTAAAAGAACTTTTCCGCACTATTTTTTTGAGTTCAGTATGGTACGCCAAATGAGTAAATTCCTTTTCATCTTGCAGTTCTTGTTCAAACTATCAGCTGAATCTGCTGCAATCACCGCAAAATCAGCAATTTCTTCATCGGTGTATTTTTCCTTTAATTGGAGGTATATATCAAGTTTGAAATCAACCCTAACTTGGATAAAATAAGAGACATTCTTAATTTTGGCTTAATTGCCATTTGATTATTTATTACCAAATCTTTGCCTATTTACAATAAACGTATTTTCAATATGAAAAACATAGGAGATTTATTTAGTGTTTACTTATTAGAACAAAAGAAAGAAGACGCTATTTCTTTTTATTGTAGCTTAATAACATCTACAAAGGATACTTTTATTTATGAATGGTTTCAGGATGATAATCCTTTTGATTCTTCTGGAGATATTAGAAAGACGGATAGGAAGGTATGGGATGAAGCATTAAAGATTGAGGATATTTTAGAATCTTTCACAGGAGAAAGAACTCCATCCTATGAAAGTGGTAGGGGGTGGAATTTTGAGATTTTTGAGTTTTATTTTTGGGAACAGCTAAACGATGAAATATATGGAAAATACTTGGATGATTTTATAACAGAGAATCAAGGTAAAGTTATTGAGCAATTTCGTCAATTAGACCAATCTACTCACGAAGACATTAGCGAATTTCTTCTTTTTGAGGATGTAGTTGGGGATAGCGATTGTGAACTACAATGTTTTTTAGGTGAGTTTATTCCCAAGCTTGATTTGGATTTTGTAGAACAGATAGCTGCTGAAAAAACTAAAATTGATAGTGAGTGATGATAAAAACACCTTCCCTCCAATAAGAACCAACCAACAAATTTCCACACTATATTTTGGAGTTCAGTATGGTACGCCAAATGAGTACGTTCCTTTTCATCTTGCAGTTCTTGTTCACAATAAACCGCTAAATCCACCTCCAAAACCATACATTCAGCGACTTATTTTTTGGATAAGCTGCTAAATCTATCTATTTTTACATAGATTCAGCAACTTATCAAACCAATTCCATGCAAACAGCACTATTCGGTAGAGAACAAGAAAAGCGAAAACTACAAAAAGCACTCACCTCTAATGAGCCTGAAATGATAGCAGTCATAGGAAGAAGGCGAGTGGGCAAAACCTTTTTGATTCGTTCAGTTTATGAAAATCGAATTGACTTTGAAGTGACAGGCGCACTGAAAGCTCCAAAAGAAGAACAGCTACTCAACTTTGTATTTGAACTCACCAAAGCCTCCAAAAATTCGCTGCCCGTCAAAACACCTGCAAATTGGATGGAAGCCTTTATCCTCTTGATTCAATACCTCGAACTCCAACAAAAAAACAAATCCGAAAAACAAGTGGTTTTCTTTGATGAACTACCGTGGTTATCTACTCCAAAATCGGGCTTTTTGCGGGCTTTGGGTTTCTTTTGGAACAGTTGGGCTTCTCGCCAAAATATAGTGGTGGTTATCTGTGGTTCTGCCGCTTCTTGGATGATACAAAAAGTGGTAAACAACACAGGGGGACTCTACAACCGCATCACCCAACGCATTTATTTAGAGCCTTTTGACCTATCCGAAACCGAAGACTACCTCCGAAGTCGTCACCACAATTTCAACCGTTACCAAATCATTCAACTCTACATGGCAATTGGAGGAATTCCGCATTATTTGAAGGAAATTGAAGTGGGCAAAAGTGCTACCCAGAACATTGAGCAAATTTGTTTCTCCAAAGACGGTTTGCTCCGAAATGAGTTTCCACGTTTGTATCCCTCTTTGTTTGTCAATGCTGAAAAACATATTTCCGTCATTCGAGCTTTGGCAACCAAACGGCAAGGATTGACCCGCAACGAAATTGTGGACATCAGCCAACTCTCGAATGGCGGAGGGCTGACCAAAGTATTGGAGGAGTTGTATCACTCTGGATTCATCTCTTTTTACCACCCTTTCGGCAAAAAGAAAAAGGAAAAACTCTACCGTTTGACGGATGAATATTCTTTGTTTTACCTCCAATTCATGGAAGACAATCTGCAAGAAGAAACAGGTGTTTGGCAGCGATTGAGTCAAACGCAGACCTACAAAACTTGGAGTGGCTACGCTTTCGAGAATCTATGCCTCAAAAACTTAGCGGCTATCAAAAAAGCCTTGGGCATTTCGGGAGTCTATTCCCAATCTTCTGCTTTCTACAAAAAGGGAACGAAAACCGAAAAAGGCACACAAATCGACCTTCTGATTGACCGAAATGACCAAGTCATCAACCTATGTGAAATCAAGTTTTACAATACCGAATTTACCCTCACCAAAGACTATGCGACTGCATTGCGAAACAAAATGGGCGTTTTCCAAGCCTCCACCAAAACCAATAAACAGCTTTTTTGGACTTTGATTACTACTTTTGGATTGAAACACAATCAGCATAGTTTGGGGCTGATTCAGAATGTGTTGGTGGTGGATGATTTGTTTGGGTGAGCTTTGGAGAACAAAGCTTGCCCCGAGAATCGGGGAACTCTTAGATGGAAAAGAACTTTTCCGCACTGTTTCTTGGAGTTTAGTATGATACGCCAAATGAGTAAGTTCCTTTCCTATCTAGCGGTTCCTATTCACAATAATCCGCTAAATTTACTTATTTTCGAATAAAACCAATAACTTATCAATCTGATTATATGCGCAACCATTTCAAGACCAAGCTTCTCTTTTTGATAATTATGTTAAGTCATGGCAACTTAATTTTCGCAAGCGAACCTGAAAATGTCTTTTTTTCAATACTTACCAAAGATTCTATTTTCATTGAATCCACTCCTTATTGTCATTTGGGAAGCTTGGGAGAAACTACAGTCACCGAACTAAAAACAAACACACTGCTCTACAAAATCAATCGCTGTTTGCCTTACGAGACTTTCTTTTCGGCAGACGGTTATAGGAGAGTCGAAGTTACCTCTTTTGGAGTGAACGTCTATTACAAGAATTTCTTCATAAAACAATGCTCCAAATCAGAGTTGATTGATGTAAATAATCCAAAAACTGTTCGTTTTCCGAATGGAATTTGGTACTCGTGTGATGGAATAGGCTGGATAATAGATTGTTTTATCATGAAAGACATTTTCTATATGCTGAAATGCGATGGCGTTTTGGCAAAAATTGACTTAAACAAACCCAAAAATGAACCTCCAATCCTACATCCAAGCATGACATTCGAAGAATACAACCAACTGAAAGCCCAAGCAGAACCAAGGATTATCTCTCACCATAAAGGTTTTGAGTATCCCTATGCAGAAGACCACATTTTTTCTCGAACGAATGAAAGCATAGAAACTGAAATTCAATCTTTAGCTGAAACACTAACAGTTAGCACCTTGAATTTGTCGATTGTTGTTCTATTTGAAGACTGCCAACCCAAATTATTGAGTTATGTAGAAACCGAGTCCTATTTTTATTTCACTCCATTCATACACGATAGCCAAGAAGACTATTTGTTTCATTATGTTGACTCCGAACTATTGTATCCTATCAAGCATTTTGTTGAGGAAAAGAAAAATTGGAAGTGTAAAATACCAAAGCCAATAGGAAAATGGGCATTCAGCTATTTGATTAGGGTTAATCCTTGAATGAAATCAGGTAGTGGGAGAAGGGAGTGGAAACCGTTGACAACACTCGTAGAGTTTGTCAACGGTTGAAGCGGACTCACTTCAACTGTTGTCAATCAAATTCAATTCCCCAATCATCCTCTCCCAGTGCACCACGCATAGAATCATGAAAATCAAAATATTCTTTCTTCCCACCAAACCAATCCAAAACTTCCTTTCTCATCAATTGGGTATTCCCGTTTGATAAAAAAGCGTGATAAGAAGAATGAGGATATTCCCGAAAATCCTCTACAAATCCATGCTTTTGAGGATTTCGATGAATGTAGTAAATCGCATTGGTGTAGTATGAATCGGAAGTGATTCTGCTTCGTTCAAAAGGTCTTTCAAATAGGCTTCCTTTTCGGGGTTTGTCCTCAAATCGAGTATCTGCATTGATAGATTGGGTATAACTATTGCACAAGTGCCCAACTTGACGGCTGGGATTCAAATGCTTGAAGGTCGCATATTTTCTTTCGCTACTTATATTTGAGTTCTTATTCTTCGGAATATTAGGCTCAATTGCTTTCAGGTAATCCTCAAAATACTGTTCTTGTTCCTCCCTTGTTTTTACTCGAACAAGCAGATGAAAATGATTTTTCAGCAAACAGTATGCAAATGTGTCCATCACTGGCGGAATATACTGGGCATATTTTTTTAGAAAAAGTGCATAGTGTTTCTCTTTTTTGAAGATATTTTCCCCTCCAATACCCCGATTGTAAATGTGATAGGAATACCCTTCCTCCAATTTTCCGTAACGCATGATATTGATTTTTGATTTAATGAAAAGCCTAAACCTTGACAACACTCGAAGAGTTTGTCAACGGTTGAAGCGAAATTACCCATTTTCAACTGTTGTCAAGGTCTTCGACCATTGACAAAGTTTAAACAAAACCTTGACAAGACCCAACGGGTTTGTCAACGGTTGAAGTGAAGTTACCCATCTCTAACTGTTGTCAAGGTCTCCGACCGTTGACAAAGTTTGAACAAAACCTTGACAAGACCCAACGGGTTTGTCAACGGTTGAAACGAAGTTATCCACCTCCAACTGTTGTCAAGGTCTCCGACCGTTGACAAAGTTTAAACAAAACCCAAAAAAGTCACCCAAATAGCTTTTCCACCCCAAAATACCTACATCACCACTACTACATCCCCAAAAACACTCAAAAACCTCCCCCTTTCACTCTATATTGGGACTTCAAAAAGTACAAAACAAAAAACGTCCACTTATATGACTTTCCAACACATCAAAACCCTTTTTCTCCTACTCCTATCCCTTCAAATCCTCACCGCCCAAATCACCCCCATAGGAAGCGGCAGTTACACCACCCAATTTCCAGGAACAGACGAAGCAGGGCGAAACGGCTATCCATCGGGTTCACCCATCACCACAGGCATTGCAGCCACCAAACCCGCCCCGACCAACGATTGGTGGTCAGCCAAAATCAAAAACAACCACGCCGACAATCTATTCAATTATCCCTATACGCTCAAAACCGTAAACCAAGGACTCATCACCGCTTACATTCCGTGGGGAGTCATTGGCGATGCCCAACCCATCACCGTAGGCGTGACAGGTTTGAATGCCAACGCAGCCAAAGTAGCGGATTTTTCGGATTGGACAGTCACGATGGATTGGAGCAATTCCGACCACAATTTTCAAGTCACATCAGGGATTGGGATGCCCTTTTTGTACTTCGCCAAAGCCCAAAACGATGTCGCCCAAATCAATGTTGCATCGGGTTCTGTCACGATTGCGGACGAAATGTTGGTGATAACAGACGCAATCCACGGAGCTGATTTTGCAGTCTATGCACCGATGGGCAGCACTTGGACCCAAAGCGGAAACAACTATACTTCTACGCTAAATGGCAAAAACTATTGGTCGATGGCATTTTTGCCCCAAAGTGCTTCGAGCGTCAATGCTGTTGCAGCCGAATACCAACAATATGCCTACGTTTTTCCGACAAACACCACAACGACTTGGGGTTATGACGAATCTACTTCCACCGTCCGAACCGATTTTGTGGTCGAAACCGAAGTCAAAGAAGGCAGCGACAACAAAATGTTGATGGGTTTGCTGCCCCACCAATGGGCAAATTTGGCGGCAGGTTCACCCACTCCAAGCGGCTATTCTTACCCCACCGTTCGGGGCGAAATGAAGACCTTAGAGGGAAACAGCTTTAGCGTTGAAAACACTTTTTACGGCATTTTGCCCACCCTACCTTATGTCGACAATTACAGCGAGGGATTCAACCCTCAAAAGCTGGACGAGAAAGTGCAATTGTTGGAAAACGATGGATTGGCGACTTGGACGGATTCCTACAATGAGGGACAAGTGATGAACCGCTTGATTCAGACGGCTCGCATTGCAGACTTGATGGGCAACACCACGGCAAGGGATAAAATGGTGGAAACGGTCAAAGAACGATTGGAGGATTGGCTCGATGCCAACGCCAACGAAGTCGCTTTTTTGTTTTATTACAACGATACATGGTCTGCCCTATTGGGTTATCCCGCAGGTCACGGTCAAGACAACAACATCAACGACCACCATTTTCATTGGGGCTATTTCATTCATGCAGCGTCTTTTATG
>JBGCDY010000451.1:0-7025 GCA_045105835.1 Chitinophagales bacterium | reverse complement strand
AGTGATTGTTCCTCCTTCGTTCACCAATCGAAGTCCTTGTAAACCTTCCAAAGTCGTAGTTGGGCGGTTTCCTTCGTCTTTAGAAAGCGTCACTTCATGGAATGAAATCTCTTTTGTTGCTTTGACCATCACTCCTTTGGTAGTCGTCACCGATACAATCTCATCCTCAAACTTACCTGCAATTTGTGCCGCAGTCGTTCTTTGTTGGCTTTGAAGTCCGTATTCATCTTGTGCGTCACGGCTTATGTTGTAGCGTTTAGCCACGATTTCTGCCGTTTGAAGCATGGGCATGTAAACCGCTTTGTGTTTAGCCACCAAAGCTTTGTCCACCATTCTGTAAGTATTCATTTTGTCGTTTTGAACCAAACTGATGGACTCCAATCCACCACCGACAACGACTTGCATGCCATCCACTATCACTTGTTTGGCTGCCGTAGCAATTGCCATCATTCCCGAAGAACACTGACGGTCAATGCTCATACCCGCAACAGTGACGGGCAATCCGCCTGCCAAACCTGCCAAACGTCCAATATTGGGGCTTGCGCTTCCTTGTGGCATCGCACAGCCCATGATACAATCTTCCACCATTGCAGGGTCAATTCCCGCTCTTTTGACAGCGGCTTCAATTGCCCAGCCCCCCATTGTTGGAACTTGTGTATTGTTGAACGCACCTCGGTAGGCTTTGCCAATAGCTGTACGTGCGGTTGATACTATTACTGCTTCTTTCATATTGATGTTTATTTTTTCACAGGATTCAGGAAATCCTGCATTGTGTTATATTTAAAAGAGTGAAGATTATACTTGTGGTTAAGCACTATGTAACAGATTACCCAAAACCTTATTTATGACAGAAAACGTCAAAACATCTCCCTTTGAAGGAGGTGAAGGAGATGTTGCCTCAGTTTTGGCACATCTAAAAAAGCTTCCATTACACCATATTGAGTTCTATTTTTGTTTGAAAAAGTCTCAATAGCCACTGCAACACAAGGCTAAAATAGCATCTTCAAACAAATTTAGTACAAAAATACTAAAAATATTGTTTCATTGAAACGCAAATTCTATTTTTGCCTTGATGAAATCTACCAAACGAAAAATTATTCAAACAGCGATTGACCTATTCAACCAAAGAGGAGTTGGGAATGTTCGAGTACGTGACATTGCAGAAGCTGTAGAAGTGAGTCCTGGTAATCTGACTTACCACTTCAAAACAAAAAAAGACATCTTACACTCGGTTTATCGCTATATGCTGAAAAACCTTGAAGAAATTAGAAATGTGTTTTTGAAGTCCTCCAATGCTGTTACGATTACCAAAGATTACCTCAGATTTCAAATTCACTTCCGCTTTTTTTACCGTGATATTTTAGAGATTTTACACCTTTATCCAGAAGTAGAAACTCCTTATAAAGAACAAATATCTCACCTCATTCGATTCAACAGAAAGGTTCTATATGCAGGAGTAGATATGGGTTTTTTGATTGAAGAACCTTCAGAGGGACTTTACGATAGTTTGGCAAGAAATTCATGGGCGATTCAAAACTCTTGGCTTTTGGCAAGAGAGATTTTGGGAGAAGAAGTTATCAGTATTGCAGGAGGGGTAAACTCTATCATGGATTTGCACTACCCTTATCTCACCGAAAAAGGCAAAAAATTTTACTACAAAACCAAAGAAGATTTGCAGCAATGGGTCGAGGTCGAAATATTGGAGGGCATCAAATAAAAGGAAACTCAAACTCAAAATTCAAATCCAAACGCAATACTCAGTTTACTTTATAGTTAGTTGTTCTCTTATTTGACCTGAATTATTTTGAAGATTTCATCAAACTCTGAGAGTCGCTATACAAGTCTACTTTTCGAATTAACACGCCTCTGCCCAACACACCTTTCCCACCAATTTATTTAAAATTCACTTTTTTTCGTTCCTACATGTCACTAACAGAAACGAAAGTCGTCTAATAGGATGAAAATTGTTGGATAGCTCTTTTTTTGCTATCTTTATTTATCATTGCAGCCACAAACTCTACAGTTTTCAGTACACCTTAAACCTCATATGTATGAAATGTTTAAAGACTTTTTTTACACTGCTGGTACTCACTTGCAGTTTCTTAATGTTTACCACCTCAAGTATTCAAGCACAAAGCACCACAACGAAAACCTCTTCACCTGTCCTCAAGCAATACAAAGGTAAGGGCATTGCTAAAGCAAAAGTGGCAACAGTCAATGGTAAAAATGTCGATTATGTAAGTTTTGGAAAAAACGGAAAAGAGTATGGCGCTTACAGACAAATAGATGCCAAAACATGGAAAGAAGTCAATAATGGAGAGCGGGCATCTAATTTTAGATTCCAAGAGGTAAATCGAGACGAATGGTCGGTTTATTTGGAAGATAGGGCTCGTAGCACATTCATTCAGATTGACTTGCATACCAAACAAGTCCTACACGCAGGAGAAGTAGGGCAGACAAAACAACCTTTGTATCAAGTCCTAAGTTCTTCGGCTGACGGAGTCGTGAACAAGCCTACCAAACCCTATCAACCTGAAGGCAAACCAAGTTTGGAGCCAGTGAATGGTAGAGATGTAAATTATGTGGAGTTTGGTAGAAACGGAAAACAAATGGGTATTTACCGACAAATAGCTCCAAAGAAATGGAAGGAAACTGGCGCTGCAAAAGGAGCTGGCGTATTTGAATTCACTGAAAAAAACCGAGATGAATGGTCGGTTTATTTGAAGGATGAAAAACGCAATGTGGCTATCCAATTGGATTTGCACACCAAAAAAGTAATGTACAGCGATAGTAGAAGCCCAAAGCAACGTCCTTTGTATGAAATCATCAAATCTTCGGCAAAGGTCAATGGATGGTTGGCACAAGAAGTCACCTTTGTAAACGATGCGGGTGTGAAGAAAGGACAGTTCTACCAAAAAGATGGCAAAGGTTGGGTCGAAACTTCTTTACCTGACAATAAGGTTCGTTTTAACTTTATGGAACGAACGAGAGACGATTGGTCGGTCTATCTGTTTGATAAATCTCGAAATGCAAATGTCCAATTGGATTTGCATACCAACACTGTCTATTTCTCTAAGACAGGTCAAAAGAAATTTCCACTTTACCAAATCGTAGATGCCAAGAGTGTTAGAGAACGGGTGAGCAATCCTGTGGTAGTAAACCCACCACCTAAACCGAGTATTAGAGCCCCCAAAGCACAGATTTTTGGTCACACTACTGCAAAGGAAAACCTCGTTGGTAACTCTACCATGCTGAACAACCCAATGACCAACAGCAACCCAAATGCCATCGTATTTGTAACTCCTAACTGGAAATCACCTTACAACCCTACTGCCATTGGCGTTTATTTGCATGGCGATAAATGGAGGATTTTCAACCAAGATCGTTCTAAAAACATTCCTGATGGTTACCGCTTCAATGTATTAGCGTATTCACAAATGGGCAAAAACGTATTTGTTCACAGAGCCAACAAATCCAATACTTTTGGATCTAAAAAACACATTACCCGTATCAAACACCCTTACAGCGACAATGATCAAAATGCAAAATTGATTGTGACTCAAAACTATGGCAACAATGGAAAAGGAGTTTACAACAACCATCCCATTGGCGTTTATTACGAAAAGGGATACTGGACAATTTACAACCAAGACCTGGCTCCAATGCCTGAAAACGCTCAATTCAATGTATTGATTCTAAAGAATGGGTCAGATGCAGGTGTAGAGGGTGCAAGCGTATTCAACCACAAATCCACTGCCAACAACTTGATGAAAGGATATGCCCATGTATCAGCGATTGACAATGCTGCTACCAACAACAACCCAAATGTGGTGCTTTTTGCAACTTCAAGTTGGAACACCCGCACCTACAACAAGCACAACTCAGGTGTTTACTACCACAGTGGCAAATGGACAGTATATAACCGTGACAAAGCCAAATTACCTGAAAACGCCTACTTCAATGTATTGGTCATCGACCCTGCAAAAGCAAATGCAGGCGTTAAGAATCCCAATGGAGGAGTCAAGAAGTTTGATCCCAGTAAAGGAAACAGTCGAACCAGGACAAGAACAAGAAACTAGTCATTGGTAGGTTAGTGACTGGTGATTAGTTCCTCAAACCCTAACTTGTTACTTTGATTAGTATAAAAAACAAGTTAGGGTTTTACATATCAGGTCTTCAATGTAATATTTATTTGGCTGATGCCCCAATTTTATGCCGTAAGAAATTTGAAGATTACATTACCCAACAAATGAAAACCGACTAATCACCAGCCACTAAATTCACCAATTCCTGTACTTTTTTAAATCACACATTAAAATCTTAATAAATGAAATTTTTAAACAATTTATCAGTACCAATACTCATCTTATTGACCTTCTTTTGTACCATCACTTCAATGGCGCAAAACGGTCAAGAACCCATCAATCCTGACTATTGGTATAGAATCAGTTCTCTTGACCAAGGTGACGCAGCTTCTTTGACTGCACTCAACAATGGCAATGACCTCCAATTGAAGAAAACGATGGATGCGCCAGAACAATACTGGAAGTTGAATCCCATCAAAGATGGCTGGTATAGACTAATTTCCAAACCATTCCGCAAAGACAAGAAATGCTTGGGAGTCGTCAATGATGGAGTGAACAACAACCGTCCACACCTTGTACTTCGTGAAAAAAACAAAGGACAATTGTGGAAAATCCGCCCTGCAAAGGATGGTTCCATACAACTTTCTACCATGGCAATGGGAGACGATCAAGTATTGGAGCTTTCGGCTGATGGACAGTATACCGCTCTTTTGGGAGCGCAAAAGGGGCAGAAAGGACAGTTTTGGAAATTGACCAAAATTAAGATGATTGCTTCTGCTAAAAAGAATGTGGACGTTGCCAACACTCCTCCACAAAAAACGGCGGCTACAAGAGGGCGTGGACGTGGTACAAGCAGAGGGAGTGCAGTAAGAAGAGCACAAACTCCAGTAGTGGAACAGGGCGAAGAAATTGTAAAAGAACCACAAGCTGAACCGAATTTCTTAGAAGCCGAAAAAGCAACAAGGTTCAAAGCTCCTGAAATCATAGAGGCTGCAACTCCAAAAAATGCGGTATTGAAAGGCACACAATTGAAAGTAAGCGCACCTCCTTCTGATTGGTACGAATACCCCAATCCTATTAGCTTGACTTTATTGCAAACAGTGATTGTCAATGGAAAATCAGTCATGCCTGAAGGTTCAACTGTTCTTGCCAATGTACATCATTCAGGCGAAAGGAACTACCTTGCGAAAGATGTACAATTGGAATTGTTGTCCATCGAAACGGAAGCTAAGTTGGTTCCGCTTGTAACAAACAAGGTAAAAGTAACCGAATTCACAGACGCATTTCATGGATATGTCGGCTCGGATGCCAATTTTGAAATACCAATCGAGACAGGCATCCTACTCGAATTGCAGCAAAATGCCGATTTAGACTAATCGACTAACAATCATCTATTTAACCTTCTAATAGGCAACTGCCGCAAATTCAATTCATTGGATTTGTGGCAGTTTTATTTTGCATAGACTCCAATCACAGTAATAGATTCAAAATATACTTTTTATTTATTGCAGCAATTTGTCTCACAATGATTTGGATTTCACCTTGCTTATAAATATCTTTACTAAAGATACAGTTGTTGTTTTTCAATTGATTTTAATAATATTATTATCAGTTGGCTACACCCCACTACAACTACCTATATCACTGGTTTTCTATAAGCCCTCATTTAAAGTCCGCAAGCCCTTATTTCAAAACTCAAAAACCCAAAATATGCATAGCTCTACTTCCCTCTTCAAAACTTTTTTAGCCCTACTCTTTTTCATCAGCATAACTCTCGTCTTCAATTCTTGCCTCAAGGAACAAGACATCCTGCAAGAAAGCAAGCCCGTCGCTGACAATAACCAGCTCTTGACTCCTACAAGTGACGAAGAACTTATTCGAACCAATATTTTTGGTTCGGTCGTCCATGAATTCAATTTCCCTGCTCGAAATGCCAATGTATTATTAAAAACAGCCACAGGTTGGAAGCCTACACAGACGGATGATGAAGGAAATTTCAGGTACTTCAATGTATTGGTCGAACGAAAAGGAGCATTTTTGAAGGTAAGTGGATCCAGTTTTTGGGCAAACTCGTTGGATGTTTTTCGTAGAATAAATGTCACTTCCAACAGTTACAATTACACCAAAATTAAACTTTTGGAGAGAAAATACTTTGGAAAAGTTTCTTCAACAGAAGGTGGCACGATTGAAAACGAGGAAAGTCCTGCAAAAATACACTTAGCTCCCAATAGTGTACGCTTGCAAAATGGCGGAAATTACACGGGTGAGATACAAGTTTTCATGTCTTGGGTTGACCCAACTTCCGAAGATTTGACAGAACAAATGATAGGCGATTTAAGTGGTATTGATGCACTCGGTAATGAGGTGGTCTTGGGTACTTTCGGGATGTTAACGATAGAATTATGGGGAGAAAATTACGAATCCATCCAACTAAAGGAAGGCAGCCCTGCAACACTTTATTTCCCTGTTCCTGCCGAAATTCAAGCACAAGCTCCTGCCGAAATTCCCCTTTGGTCTTATGACGAAACACTCGGAACTTGGATTGAAGAAGGAAGTGCTACTCTTCAAGATGGTTTTTATGTGGGCAAAGTCGAGCATTTCAGCTCTTGGAATGTGGACTGGAAAGGAGAAAGAATTTCAGTAAGTGGAGAAGTTTTCACCAGAATTGAAGACCAGGACTATCCTCTTCCTTATTTACAAATCTATGTCGATGTAGAAGGAATCCAACAAGCAGGTGGTTTTTTGGACGACAGCGGCGCATTTGAATTCTATAATTTCCCTGCAAACAAAGCTTTCACCTTAACGATTTTGGATGCTTGTGGAGGTACTTTGTGGCAAGAAGAATTGGGTCCTTATGCAAACAATACCGAACTGGAAACAATTGTAGTTCAGTCTCCTGATGTTAATTTTGTAGCAATTAGTGGTTCGGGAATTGATTGT
>JBGCDY010000450.1:0-4053 GCA_045105835.1 Chitinophagales bacterium | reverse complement strand
ACAACAGAACACATAATAACAACCTCGGCAAAGCAGGCGGAAATGATTATCCCAACAATAAAATGCCTCACCAACAAAACGGAAATCGTTTTTTTAAAGAAGTCAGAGACGAAAGTGATAACTCAAAAAATGAGATGACCTTGACGACTTTTCTTCACAACAAACTTCCTCGCAAACATATCTCAGATGATCTTCTAAGTTCACTCCAAAGCATCATCAAAACTGCTGAATAATAATCAAAAATAATAGCACCCAGATTCAAACTCAAATTCAGGACAATAATGAGTGCAGGTACGGCATGTAGACTTATTTATTGAAATTGAATATCTAAATTCCTAATTCGAATGAATAAGGCTGCCTTCAACTTACTTTCTAAGCTCGCTTCTAATAATTTTCGAGCCTTGGCAAGAGCCATTTCTATTGTCGAAAATGAAGCTTCTGGTTATCAAGAGATTCTGACTTCTTTGCGCTTGAATAAACAAGTGCCAGTAGTCGGTATTACAGGTCCTCCGGGGGCAGGTAAAAGCACCTTGGTCAATGCATTGATTAACCATTACCTCCAAAATAACAACAAAATTGCCATCATTGCGGTCGACCCAACTTCTCCCTTCAATTATGGAGCCTTATTGGGTGATAGAATTCGCTTGAATGCGCACTACAATAATCCCAATGTATATATCCGATCTCTTGCTTCAAGGGGTTCTTTGGGAGGATTGTCCCAAAAAATAATGGAAGTGGTGGATGTGGTGAAGGCTGCAAATTTTGACATTGTATTCGTCGAAACCGTCGGGGTAGGGCAGTCAGAAGTAGAAATTGCAGGCTTGGCAGATACGACTGTGGTGACGCTTGTGCCAGAGGCCGGAGACGAAATTCAGACCATGAAAGCTGGTTTGATGGAAATTGCAGATATTTTTATTGTCAATAAATCAGACCGACCCGAAGCCAGTCATTTCTCCACAAACCTCCAAAAACTTGTCCATAACAAACCTCAAAGTGATTGGCAAACTCCTGTCATCAAAACGGTTGCTACTAAAGAGGAAGGTATTGCAGAATTAGCCAAACAAATAAACGCCCACCACCAAATCAATCACAGTACCACCAAAAAATCATATCTTTTTACCCGAAAAGCCCTACAAATCATCCAACAAAAACGGATGAAGGACATCGATCATCGAATGCTTCAAAAACAAATTGAAGCCGAAATTGCAGACAATTCCAGCTTCAATTTATATGCTTTTTTGGATGTGTTGGGTTATTAGCGTTTGTTTGTATTGTACTAAATTTACAAGCAAGATTCCTCCGAACTATCAATTCTTGTTCCCCGTTCAACTGTTGTCAAAATTGGAAATTGTTGGCAAAGTCTCACTATATGTTGTTAGTCAAAGGTTAATACTCCTCCTTTTGCCCGTCTACCCCATTCACCAAAAATTACCATCTGTTCCAAAGACATTTGTTCACAAGCTTTGGGGCGAGTGATGATGCGCTCATCTCGATTGCTAAACAATAAGGATCGTTTCAAGTGACCCTCAGAAGATAAAGTTGCCAGTGTTACCACCGATTTTTTTCCATTGAAGGAGAAAGTCTTGGATACATCTGGGAACAAATTTTTGGGATTGTCATTGTAAATCAAGTGAATATTGCGCCCTTTCAGCATGTAAGAATAAGAGGAAAAATGCCCGCCATCGTTTTGAGTTACTTGAGACTTGGGAACTTTGGTTGCCCATTCGATTTCACCCGAAGGCGCAATGTTGACCACGATAATGTCATTGTAATAGTAGTAGTAATCCACGCGGGTATTATTGCCGAAACTTCTATTCATACCAGGACTTGAACGGGTAATGCGTTCATCCACATAAAACTGCTCTGCCATCAAAATAGCTCCTCCATCACCCCTCAAAACCATGTTATCAAGGTCAAAACGATTCAAACCTCTTCTGCCTTTTTTTGCTTTTTTATCCGACATGAATTCTGCCAAGAACCCTTTATCAAAAGCTTTGGTGGTTTGTAGTTCGACACTGGCAGTTTGTGGGTCAATCGTTTGGTAAAATGTGCCACTGATTTGATAGGTCTTATTAGGAGAATAAAAGCCAGCACAAACGATTTCGCCGTTATTAGAAACTTTGAAGGTCATATCGGTAATGAAAGATTCGCTCAAACCCATTTTGTATTCCTTGGTATTGTTGCCCTCGTCAATATAGGCCCAAATAGAATATTGGTAGTTGGGTTTTCCGCCACGTCTTTTGACCGCACGCCCCTCATACACGATACCCATTAGGTAAAAATTTCCCTTATTATCCACTTCATACCCTTCAATGTCAAACAACATATCCTTGTAAGGAAGTTTCATGTCTTTGCGCCAAAGTAAGTTCATATCCTTGTCAAATACCTGAGCACCAAACTCATCTTGTTCATTGCCTTTGTAAGCCGCCAAATCCACAATCACCAATTGTTTTCGATTGAAGGAAAGCTTATAGTCAAAACCACCCGCATTCATTCGACTTCTGCCTTTAGCATAGGCTACCTTTTTAGGTGATCCTTTTGGAGCTAAGGTGCGTTTGTCTATCTCGTGCATATACAAAACATTCGTTTTGTTGGGACGATCATAGTTGGAGGTGAACAGCAATAGTCGGTTGTTGAAGTGAATCACAAATTCAAAATCCATACGCATTTTGTCGTACTCATTGGGAATACCTCGATTGAATTTGAAATTGCCCTCTTTGTCATAGGCTTCAATCAAAAATACAGGGTTATTCTGAAAAATTGCCAAGCCACTTGCAGGTCTTTGGTAACGCAATACATAAACTTGTTCAGCATCAATGCCAACAACTTCGGTGATGTAAGAACCTGAGCGTTCCTTGTGTTGATTGCCCCAGGTGACCTTCACGTCTTCTGCAATGTTTTGTGCAAAAATGGCATTGAAGGAGAGGAAGCATACGGAAAGAAATAAAACAAGATTCTTTTTCATATTGTAGGGTCTAAAATTGAAATCAAAATGGTTTTCGTAATCTTAACTGTATGAACAGAGAGTTTGTTTTGTGGTAGAGAACGGAAAGGTCGGGTGGATGGCTGGAATTTAGAAAAAGCTTCAAGAATGACCTATATTAAAGGTCTCAACAACAATCTATAGCTTCAGATGAACAAAGCATTTTATGAGGAATTTTACATCGCTTCAAAAAAAGTAGGCGCAATTACCTGTTCTTTTGCCAAATCCGAAATGTCAGCAGATTGGATAAGCATCTACAGATTGGGGATGAATATGGGCGAAAAACTTATTCTCTATTGCAATAGGGTAGAATACCGAGTTGTAAAAGAACAAGTTGTATGGTCGAAAAGTTATTTTGAAGAAGGAAAGAAGTCTAAAAGACTAGAATTGAAGGGGGAAAACCTATTGGTTGATGGTGAAGAGGCTACCTTCAATGTGAAAAATCGGCTTATTTTTCCCGACTTCGCATATTATTTAGCCATTTACCAACTCCTTATTGTAGGAACTTCTCAATTGGATTTTGATTATATCAGTTCTCAATCAGGAGAATTGATTCCCAATTGTCGATTGGAATTTATTGGTGAAGAAGATATTTTGAAGGACAATGTTCTTGTCAAAACAAAACTCATTCAGGAAAGCAAGAATGGAAAACTAAGTAATAAATTTTGGTTGGGCGAAGATTTGAAGATTGTGCAATCTGATTGGATGGGAGCGTTTTCTTATGTGGTAGAAAACAAAGATATTGCAGTCAGAGGTTTAGAACCCAAAATACAAGTTTTTCTTCACAGAAACGACTACTTCAAAACATAGAAACAAACATCATGGACAACCAAAAAGAATCAGCAGAAATGCTAAAAAGAAAAGCTTATACGATGGGAGTTCTTGCTTTAACTGCCCAAAAGTAGCCTAATTATTTAACGGTCAATATTCCTACTCGATTTTTTCCTTTCCAATTGGCATGAATAATCATTTGATTTTCATTGATTTGTTTGCAAGTTTTAGGTCGAACAATCATTTTTTCTTCCCTGTTTTTGGAGATTAGAGAGCGACTTATGCTTCCATCCGATGCA
>JBGCDY010000449.1:0-2437 GCA_045105835.1 Chitinophagales bacterium | reverse complement strand
GGCACGGACGAAGCCGACGATTTTAGATGTGGGAGTTGCCTTTTTTGGAGGCATTGCAGGGATTGTGGCAGGTTCACAGAAAGACAAAACGAATGCTTTGCCAGGGGTAGCGATTGCGACAGCATTGATGCCTCCTTTGTGTACAACGGGTTATGGCTTGGCAAAATCAAACTGGGCAGTTTTTGGAGGAGCGATTTATTTGTTTTTTATCAACGCTTTTATCATTGCGGCAACAACCTATTTTATGGTTCGTTTTCTGGACTTTCCACTGACCAAATATGTGGATTCCCGTGAAAAACGCAAGACCAACCTGTATATCTCCGCTTTTATCATACTCATCAGTATTCCAAGTATTTCGATTCTCTTCAATACGCTCAACAAAATTAAGGTGAACAACAAAATCGATCAGTTTGTAGAGCAAGAAATCAATGGAGATCGGCGTGAAGCTTTTGACAAGGAACTGGAGAAAGCGACTGTTGATAGTACGATTTTGAAGATTTATTTGGGGGGAGAAAGCATTCCCGAAAAAGAAATTCCTGCATTGGAGCAAAAACTGTTTAGTTATTTGGGCAAAGACAGTGTGAATCTTCACCTCAAATTGATTCAAACGGGTTTTTCGAAGGACAAATTGGATCGGATGAAAAACGAAATCAATGCAGAGGTGAAACAAAACATGGAAACTTTCATGCAGTTGCATGAGGAGAAAGATGCCCAAATAGTTGCCCTGCAAAACAAGGTGAAATTTTTGGAGGAGGATTCGATTCCTATTGACGACATGAGAAAAGAACTGCGTGCACTCTATCCAGAAATAAAAAGCCTGAGTTGTTCCAAACGTACGGTAGTCACACTTGACAGCATTGAAGCGAGGCTTCGTTTGCCTGTGATTGACTTGGCTTGGCATGATTCCTTGAAGTTGAGTGAGCCGCAAATTGCTGACTTTGAAAATCGTATTTACAAGTATTTGCAGGTGCGATTTGGGTATGATACGCTTTTGTTGGAGTAATACAGTTCCTTTTTCTTTCATTGATTTGAAGCTTAAACCTTATAGGTCTTTCTTCATGTATTTTCTCCCAATAATCTATTTTGTATAAATTTCAAAAAATAGACCTATAAGGTTTTATGCAAAAAAACACTTTTGCCCTTAGCTTTCACATTCTAAACTCATTCATTCCCAAACAAATGATGTCCAAATATCTTTCCTTTTGTTTTTTCAGCCTCTTGCTGTCTTTTTGTTCGCTTCAAAACAATTTTGCCCAAACCTATCAAGCAGGAGTCTTTTTGGGTGCGTCCAATTATGTGGGGGATTTGGTGCCTGGGATGGTGGCACTGAACGAAACCAACACAGCAGTCGGAGCTTATGGGCAAGTGGGTTTACACCCTTACCTTTCTGTCAGATTTACAGCCATGTATGGCAAAATTTCGGGCAACGATGCCAACCACAGCAAACCGCAACTGAAAGCCCGCAACCTGAGTTTCAATTCTTCTATCCTCGAAGGAAGTTTCCAGTTCATGGGGCATTTGTTGGGCGGCAAACGTTCTTTTGACCCTTATGTATTTGCAGGAATTGCAGGTTTTCGTTTCAATCCCAAAGCCCGCTACGAAGGGGAATGGATAGACCTCCAACCACTTGGTACAGAAGGGCAAGAACTTATTTTTGGAGGCGAGCGAAAATATAAGCGATTTCAAATGTCCATTCCTATGGGCGGCGGCATTCAGTTCCATACCCAACAAGCCTTGACCTGGGGCATCGAAATGGGCTACCGCAAAACCTTTACCGATTATTTGGACGACGTAAGTACTGTTTACCCCAATCGTGCACTGTTATTGGAAGCAAATGGGGAATTAGCCGTGGCATTGTCTGACCGTTCGGGAGAACTGCTGGATGGCGGTGGATTCATGGAAGAAGGCGCAGAGCGTGGCGGTGCAGATTACAAGGATGGTTATTTTTTCATCGGTATCACGGCAGGTTTGCGATTGGGGGCTGGTGAGATTGGAGGAAGACGTGGACAAGGGTGTTATAAGTTTTGAAGTTGATTGATTTTATTTGAAAGTATCAATTTCAAATGCTTATTATGACAAGCAAAATATTTTTTAAATCAAAAAAAATAGGAAAATGTTAAAGGAACTTACAGATGGTAATTTCGAAGGGATTATTGAAGGTAGTGATATGCCAATATTGGTTGATTTTGGTGCCTCATGGTGTAGCACTTGTAATACGCTAATACCTATTGTGAAAGAATTGGCAAGCGAATATGATGGGAGAGCAATTATCGGCAAGATAGATGTGGATTCAAACCCAATGTCATTAAGTTAAGGTTGGAATAAAGAAAGAGGAGATAATATAGTATTTTTGTGGATGTATACAGGTTTCACAAAACACTAAAAATCCCCTCTTATGCGAGATGTGAATTTACAAATTATCTCTGAGTTAAAAAGT
>JBGCDY010000448.1:0-1967 GCA_045105835.1 Chitinophagales bacterium | reverse complement strand
GTGCAGGTTTTGGGTGGGTATGGATTTTGCTCCGAATTTGTATTGCAGCAATACTACCGTGACATTCGCATTATGGCGATTTATGAAGGTACGACAGGGATTCAATCTCTTGATTTGTTGGGCAGAAAAGTGATTGGTCAGAACGGAAAGGCATTGAAGGTGTTTACCAAAGAAATCCAAGCAACGATTGAAGCGGCGAGCAATTTTGATGATTTGAAGCCTTATGGAGATGTTTTGATAGAAAAATTGCAGGTGAACCAAAAGATACTGGGCTTTTTGGTGCCTTTTGCAATGAAGGGCAATCATGAGCGATTTTTGTCGGATGCGACTTTGTATATGGAGTTTTTCAGTACGGTTGTGATTGCTTGGCAATGGCTCAAAATGGCAGTGACTGCAAAACAAGCTTTGGTGATGGGTTCACAGCAGTTTTCTGATGATTTCTACGAAAGCAAAATCCACACGATGCAGTTTTTCTTCAAGTATGAAATGCCCAAAACGCTTGGTTTGGCTCAAAGCTTAATGGATGACCAAGTTTTGACGGTGTTGAAAGAGAAGGAGATTTTGGTGTAGGATTTATTTGAAGCAAGTAAAGGCTTCCGAAATTTCATTTTATCAAAAATTATCGACTGTTTTACAATTCAACCCTTTTGATAAAATGAAGTTTCGGAAGTCCTTATTAAGTGGGACTAATCAAAAAAATGAACTTGAATTTTAAAAGATGTATGGTATCCATATCGTTGTCCACTTTATTCCTTAAAATAATTGATGAGTTCTAATTCTTTATCTTCCAGTTCAGCTGGTTTTAAATAACCTATAGGAGAATTATTCACATAAGTATTGATTTTATATTCTAATACGGAAGCATCAATTCCTTCAGAATGCGTAAAAAGTTCGATTTTTTGTATCATTTCTGTAGGATTTGCCACTAAATCCTCATAATTCAGATGAAATGCTCTCTCTCCTGTTAAATTTTGCGAGGCATAGTCTTTATTTTGTTTCCAAGTTTGACAAAAACGTTGCGCTTCTTCAAAACCCTGTACCAATTGATTAGCTTTTGCCGAACGAAGGCTATCCGCAAGATTACGAACTAAATAGATTACTTTACTTTCAGGTAAGAATTTGTGGATTTGAACTAGGCTGTGGATATTCCATTGAGGTAGTTTTGCTCCCCAGATTGGGCGACCATTTTTTGTTGCAGCGTCTTGATAATATTTCACAAGAGAAAGGCCAGAAGATTTTATAGCTTCAAAATAATCATCGACATCTGGCATTAAATTTGGAATCCAGCTATTCGCTTCGCCAGCTAAAACACTTGCTAATTGCTTATTTCTCCACTCTTTATTTGCATTCAAAAATATTTGTTTGTGGAAAATAATATTTAAAAACATGTTAATGTCATTAGCACAGTCCTCTCCATAAATTAAAGTATTTGGGGCAGAACAAAGTAGTCTTTGTACTAAAGTTGTCCCTGAGCGTGGAACGGGAGAACTAATTAAGATTGGATTCATTCTTACGTTTTCTTTATGAAATGTTACTTTTTTTTAAAACTAAAAGCTCAAATAAATTGGCTTAACTTGTTTTGTTAATTATTTAGAGCTTTACTTCACCTGCGTTAACTCCAAATATTCCACCTTTTCATCCACAACTTCATAGGTTTCATAACCTTCGCCTGCGCCCTCTCTACCCGTTTCATAAACACTGCCAATTTTTTGCAGCCGTTTGGGGAAAATATCTTCTTCACCTTCCACGAATACAAAATTGTTGTAAACAGGTAACTCACTGGGGTAGGGGCTTGGAGATTCATACCAATAGCTATTTTCGGTATCTTGGTAGATTTCTTTGATGCCCGAAGGGGTGATTTGCCAGATGTAAAAAATGATTTCATTGCCCCGCATAATTCCCTCACAATAGCCACCATAGGTTCGCCCGACCAAAATAAATTCATCAGGAGCTAAGGCTTCTTCAAA
>JBGCDY010000447.1:0-2875 GCA_045105835.1 Chitinophagales bacterium | reverse complement strand
ACAGCCGAATTGAAGGTGTTTGACACCACAGGGCGGTTGATTTTCACCGATTCAAAACTTAAAAACGATTCTATTTATTCAAATTTTTTGGATGTAAGCAGTTTTGCAAAAGGTATTTATTTTGTAGAAATAGCTATTGGCAACCAACGATACACACAAAGAATGGTGGTCAATTAATCTACTACAAAAAAGACAAAATAAAACCTGTGAGAAGAGCTTAAAAGCCTCTGTTCACAGGTTTTGTTGTAAATGCACATTCTTACATTTCCGTCCTTACGCTTCTTTTCCTACATCAAGTTTTGAAACCAATTTTCAAAATTTTTGTTATTTAGAGCATAAACAATCAATAATATCCAAGATGAAAAAAACATTCCTACTCCTATTCCTAATTGCCTCTGCAAACTTATTCACCCACTGCAATTCTTCTACAACCCAATCCTCCAATACCCAAGAAGAAAGCAGTCTTCCTGTCAAACAAGTAGCACTTCAAGATTCCATCCACAAAGAATATGTAGATGCCGACCCAAACGATTTCAAACCCACAGAATGCGAACTTTTTTTTGATGAAGTAATGATTTACAAATTCACCGAAAAGAACGGAATCTCAGAACATTGGATTTATTTCAATCCCAAAACTCAGTACCTACTCTATACCCCACAAGACGAAATGGTCAATGCCATAGTCAGTCATACGGATGGTTCCTATTGGATTTTTGGAACAGGGGAAGATGGTAAAAAAACAGCCCATAAACAGCAAATCGACGATGTGGCAGACGAACGACTCTACGATGCCAATGCCGATTACCCCAATTCCAACCGCTACATCACCTACACACCTACCGACGAACAATGGGATTTCAAAGACAAAATTGGGGTGTTTCCATCCATCCTATCCGATGGCTACCAAATGAAAGACCGTGAGTCCGCCGAACCTGGCAGTCTTTATCTAACCACCCAGATTCCCATCGAAAATACCTACCAACTCTATGGTTTTTCTCAAATTGAAGGTGATTCAAAATTACCGTGGGTATTGAACGGCATCGGAGAATTTAGCAAACAACAGTTGCTCACCAAGTATGAACAGAAATCAAAATGGGGAGATTTGTTCTTAGAATTGAAGTCTTATTCCTTCACGTCTCACTATTTGAATGTGTGTGATTATACCTACTACGAACAGAAAGAAGGTAGTTTTGTGGAGGTGAAGAATCCTTTTGCAGCGAAGTAAGTGGAACTTATTTTACACTGTTTTTTTGTTTGATACGCTCTAACAGAAGCCTTTCAATAGTTTGTCAACTCCATTTTGTCGGATAGGTATTTAACTAAGATCCTCCTATCCAATCAGAAGATACTTACAGTATGACATGTGGTCTTTGTCATACTGCAAGTATCTTCTGAAAGAAAATGACTAAATGTTTATAAATCAAAGTTTTTAAAAAAAACAATTTGCTCTGTTTAATGTTTTTCATGAATTTTGAAAACGCTTGATTACTTGACATTATCATCTTGCAAGACTATTCACTAATGTTTCAAGACTAATACAAACCATCCATGCAACACACCTTATCCCAAAACCCTTTCTTCAAAAAACTCGAAAAAGCGCAAAACATACTCATTGCAGGCGCAGGAGGCGGCTTTGATATTTACAGCGGTTTGCCCCTATACTTCAATTTGAAAGCGCAAGGCAAAAAAGTACACTTAGCCAATTTTGCTTTCACACAACTCACCCAAACAACTGCTCAGGAAGTTTGTGAAGACTGCTATCAAGTACTTCCAAACAGCCAAGACTTGAGCGGAATGGGCTACTTTCCCGAAAAAATATTGGTAGAATGGTTTTTGACCCAAGACGAACCCACAAGCGTTTTTGCCTTTGAAAAAACGGGAGTCAAAAAACTACGGGCAGCCTACAATTTTCTTATCAAAGAATTGAAATTAGATGCCATCGTTTTGGTGGACGGAGGCACCGACAGTTTGATGTTTGGAGATGAGCAGGGCTTGGGAACGCCCATTGAAGACAGCACTTCTTTGGCGGCAGTTTTTCAGTCTTCGGTTGAGACCAAACTGTTGAGTTGTTTGGGATTTGGAGTGGATCACTTTCATGGAGTTTCCCACTATCATTTCTTGGAGAACGTAGCCAAGTTGTCGAAAGAAGGTGGTTATTTGGGCTGCTTTCACCTGTTGCCATTTATGTTGGAAGCACAGAAATACAAGTCTGCCGTGGATTATGCCAATATGCGGATGCCCGACTTCAAAAGCATTGTAGCCAATTCGGTGGTCAGCGCATTGGAGGGTGAGTATGGAAACTATCACCGAACCCATCGAACAGAAGGAAGCGAATTGTGGATCAATCCATTGATGACCATTTACTGGAATTTTACGGTCGAAAGTGTGGTTAACAACCTACTGTATTACCGCAAAATCGCTCAAACAGAACGTTTTGTAGAAACAGCTCACGAGATATTTGAATTCAAAAAAAACAGGGAAAAGGTAAGAGAATACAAACAATTACCGATTTAAAACAACAAAGGGCTTTTGATTTTTTACAATCAAAAGCCTTTTGTATTCAAATTATTGACAAACAAACTATTAGGAGCTTTGTTGAAGTCTGTTCCGACACAAAATAATTCAAAAAGCAAAACTATATTTTTAGCTCTCCAATTTGCACCTTCCACAAATCTGCATAAATGCCTCCTTCTACAATCAATTCCTCATGTGTACCTTTTTCTGCAATTTGCCCTTCCTTCAATACAATGATTTGATGTGCATGGCGAATGGTCGAAAGTCGGTGGGCAATCACCAAAGCTGTCTTACCAACCGTTAAGTGTCGAAGATTTTCCTGAATTGCTCGTTCCGTTTCGGTATCAACGGAACTCGTTGC
>JBGCDY010000446.1:0-9365 GCA_045105835.1 Chitinophagales bacterium | reverse complement strand
AAAAAGCTTGAATGATTTGAATCATTCAAGCTGATAGTTAATTATTTAGGCAGAATTGGATGGTTAATTGTCATTAATTAGACCCATCTGCTTTTTTCTTTTTTAGGTAGTCAAGTATTTTTATCTGAAACTCTTTGTAGGCGGTCAAAATTTCATTCACTTTATCTCCTGAGAATTTTTCTTTCAATTTACTGATAAAGCCTTGTTTTGCCTTCAATCGAGCCTCTTCTTGATTAGAGACACCTTCCATGGATTTCACTCCATCCAATTCGCTTTGGTATTCATTGAACAAGCTTGAAAATTCGTTTCCATCCTCGACACTCAAATCAGCTTTATTGACTACATAAGCTACCCACATTGCTTTGATGTCCTCTTTTTTACTACTGCAATTGTTGGCTTGTAAAGGAGCTAAATTTGTAGCGAAAGTCATGGTACACAATAGTACCAACATACTTATACGGGCAATTTGAAAAGATATATTTTTCATAAGGATTACTGTATTTTTTGTCGATTTTAGTATTTAGAGGCTAAGGTCTTTTAAGTCTTCTTCGCTGAGGTCAAAATTCAAATCATCAAGGTCAATACCCGACATATCCAAGTCAAGTGTTTCGGTTTGCATGTCTTCAAGGTCTAAACCTTCTAAGTCACTCTGGTCAATATCGAAGTCCAAAGCTTCAAAGCTCATAGATGCTACATCCACTGTTTCCAAAACTTGATTATCAGACAAGGTTTCGTTTAGATCCGCATTTCCAGAGATAAAGCTTTGTAAATCCTCTAAAGACAAGCGCTCAAAGGCTTCATTGATTTCGCTCATGCACATATTCGGATTGATCAGACAAGCTTGCTCGATTTTGTTATCCGCATTTGATTCTGTCCCCAAAAATTTGAGTCCCACAAACAAAAGCACCATTGCGGCAGCTGCTACACTTGTATATCGAGTCAATTGTCGAACCATAGGTCTCAGTCGCCTCATGCGACCACCCATCCCTTCTTCTTTGCGAATTTGTCGAAATACCTCTTCTTGCAGCTTTCTGAAGTATGCCTTGGGAATCGTGAAAGGGATTGGATTTTTGGATACTGCATCGTTGATAGCAGTCATTCCCAAATCACTCTCATTCTCGTTCACTTCCGTCATCAACACATTGGTCAAATCATTGAAGTAGTCCGCAGGTATGGTAAAAGGATTGTCCTTTGCCAAGCTGTCCAAAATTGGGGTAGCCACCTCGATTCCTTCCTCCGCTTCAATACTATTCCAAACTTGCTCTTGCAATTCTTCAAAATAGTTGGGAGGAGTAATCATTGAAGCATCTCCGCTTTCGGCAATACCATCCAAAATTGGAGTCACTGCCTCAATACCTTCTTCTACTTCAATTCGGCTCCAAACATTGGCTTGCAACTCTTCAAAATAATCAGAAGGAAGTGTCAAAGATTCGTCTTCACTTGAAGCCATTTCGTCCAACATTGGAGTTACTGCTTCAATACCTTCTTCTACTTCAATTCGACTCCAAACATTGGCTTGTAGTTCTTCAAAATAATTAGAAGGAAGTGTCAATGATTCGTCTTCACTTGAAGCCATTTCATCCAACATGGGAGTCACCGCTTCAATCCCCTCTTCTACTTCAATACCGCTCCAAACACTGGCTTGCAGCTCTTCAAAATAGTTATTAGGAAGTTTAAAAGTAGCTTTCTCTTCAACAGCAAGAATATTTTGAGTTTGACTTTCTATGGTTTCGTCTGCAATAGCATCCAAAATGCTTTCCTGCAATTCCTCAAAATAATTTTGGGGAACGTCAAAAGCGTTTACAGAACTGATTTGATACAAACTTGGGGCATCACTTTCCATTTTCAGCATATCTTCCACCCTACTTACAACTTCCTCTTGAAGCTGATGAAAGTAGGCATCAGGTAAGCGAAAACTCTTGTGTCCCAAGCCGCTAATTGTAGCAGCCAAATCAGGAGTCAAGTCTTTCAACTCTTGTAGTAATATGTCTCTTTTTTCTATTTGCATGATTTATATGTCCTCATATACGCTTCTTAGATGAACAGCCATTCCAATAGTTTAATCCTCTTTTAAGTATTTTTCTATCTTCTTGACTGCATGGTGATAAGAGGCTTTCAAGGCCCCTACGGAGGTCGTCAAAACCGCCGACATATCATCATACTTCAATCCATCATAGTAACGCATCAAGAACACCTGTTTCTGCTTAGGAGGCAGGGTATCTATGGCACCTTGCAATTTGATTTGGATTTCATCCCCATCAAAATAAGGGTCAGCCTTCAACTGAGCAGACAAATCATACTCATCAGTAGCAAGCGGAGCAGAGTCACGCTTTTTGCGTTTGTTGATAAAGGTGAGAGATTCGTTGGTTGCAATTCGGTACAACCAGGTGTACAGTTTGGAGTCCGCTCGAAACTTTGCGAGGTTCTTCCAAATTTTGACAAACATGTTTTGACATACGTCATTGGCATCCTCGTGATTTACGACCATGCGCCTGACATGCCAATATAATTTCTCTTGATACTTTTGCATCAAAAGTCGAAACCCAGCTTCCTTAGTAGCAGGATTCTTAAACTTGTCTAATATTTCCTTATCACTGATCGTCTGAGCCATCAATCGTATGTTTTATATTCCTTCAATCAATCATTAAAATTCAAGCACAACTTCAATGTATTGAAATTGTGCTTGGGTTTTGTCTCTAAGCTTTTATTGACCTTTTCTATTCAAGACATTGTGAACCGCTTCCACGATATTGTCTGTGTTAATTCCATATTTTGACAATAGGTCTTCTGTCGTACCACTTTCACCAAAGGTATCGTTTACCGCCACCATTTCGAGAGGTGCTAGGTGATGTTCCACCAATACTTGTGCCACACTTGCGCCCAAGCCACCATTTTTTTGATGTTCTTCTGCTGTCACCACACAAGAAGTTTTGGATACGGACTTCAAAATCGCTTCTGTATCCAAAGGCTTAATGGTATGCATATTAATCAATTCCACCGAAATGCCCTTCTCTTCCAAAATTCGAGCTGCTTCGACTGCTTTCCAAACCAAGTGTCCACAAGCAATAATCGTCACATCTGTTCCTTCAGACATCACCTGTGCTTTTCCGATTTCAAAATCCTGATTTTCAGCTGTAAACATCGGCCATTTCGGGCGACCAAACCTCAAATATACAGGACCATGATGTGCTGCAATGGCTTTGGTAGCCAATTTGGTTTGCATATAATCACAAGGAACGACCACTGTCATATTCGGCAACATTTTCATCATCCCAATGTCTTCCAATATTTGATGCGTAGCTCCATCTTCTCCCAAGGTCAACCCTGCGTGAGAAGCACAAATTTTTACATTTTTGTCAGAATAAGCAATGGACTGACGGATTTGGTCATAGACACGCCCCGTCGAAAAGTTGGCAAAAGTACCCGTAAAAGGGATTTTACCTCCAATTGTCAGTCCCGCAGCCACACCCATCATGTTTGCTTCTGCTACACCACAATTGTAGAATCTCTCTGGAAATTCTTTTTCAAAGGCAGTCATTTTGAGAGAACCTGTCAAATCTGCACACAAGGCAATCACCTGATCATTTTCTTGCCCCAATTCCAACAAGCCATCTCCAAAGCCACTTCGGGTATCTTTCTTACCTGTTGAAGTGTATTTATCTAATTTATTTGCAGTAGTTTGCATATTTTTATTTGCTACTTTGTTTTTTAATTAACAGTATTTGTGAAAATCAATCACCAAATTAGTAATCGCCTAAGGTTTCTTCCAATTGTGCCAAAGCGATTGCAGTCTGTTCTTGGTTTGGAGCTTTTCCATGCCAGTGATGTGTTCCTTCCATAAAATCCACACCTCTACCCATGTCTGTTTTCATTAAAATAACAATAGGTTTACCTTTGCCTACCAAGCTTTTAGCCTCCGCAAAAACGTCCAAAAGAGCTTTGATATCGTGTCCATCTACCTGCAATACTTCCCATCCAAAAGCAATCCATTTGCCAGGTAAATCTCCCAAAGACATCACATCATCATTCGAACCATCAATCTGTTGACCATTCCAATCTACTGTAGCTATCAGGTTATCTACTTTGTGGTGAGCCGCAAACATCATTGCCTCCCATATCTGTCCTTCCTGCAATTCGCCATCACCATGAAGTGAATAAACAATATGATGGTCATTGTTTTGCTTTTTTGCCAAAGCTGTTCCAATTGCTACCGATAGCCCTTGCCCCAAAGAACCACTTGCGATTCTAATGCCAGGTAAACCTTCTTCCGTAGCAGGGTGTCCTTGCAGTCTAGAATTAAGCTTCCGAAAAGTAGCCATTTCAGGTACTGGAAAATAACCGCTTCTTCCAAGAACGCTGTAAAACACAGGGGAGATATGTCCATTCGATAAGAAAAACACATCTTCTCCGATTCCGTCCATCTTAAACCCTTCTTTTCGATCCATCACCTCAAAGTAGAGGGTAGTCAAGAAGTCAGCACAGCCCAAAGAAGCTCCAGGATGACCAGATGCGGCACTGCTCACCATACGGATAATATCTCGACGCACTTGGCTCGCTATTTTTTCAAGTTCTTCTATACGATTCATACAATAAATTAAGTGTTATTTCCCACAAAGATAACCGAAAGAAGCATAAAAAATATATAGTTTCACAGTAAAGCCTTTGGTAAACGGACAAAACTTTAAAAAATTAGAAGGTTTTTTTTATTTCGGGATAAAATACTGTAATTTTAACATCTTAATTATATTACCTTGAATGCCCTCTCATTAAATAAGGCACCCCAAAAGTCGAAGCAGAGACCAATTTAACTATCCCAAAAACTGTTCCCTACAGACCCTAAAGAAACTAAGACCACGATTATTTAGAGCCAGTATAGTTTACATAAAAACGAACATTTAAAATAATTTATATTTTAAATGTTAATTTCATTTCACAATCACAGTCATTGTGATTACCTAAAAGTATAGAGGTGAACAGAGTCCAACTATTGATTTTTTTTGTATTCCTCATAGGATACAGCACACTGATTACAGCTCAAAGCACTTGCACCAGCCCAGATGTTATTGCCAGCCTGCCCTTTAGTCAAACCAACTTAACGACTTGTGGAGAAGGAGACAATTACACTGCCTCACTGACTTGCGGCGGGTCTTATATGAACGGAGAAGAATATGTATTTCAATATACTGCTACTGAAACAGGGTGTTACGATATACTAGCCTCCAATGCCTCCATTTGGACAGGAGTATTTGTATTGGATGGGTGTCCTGATAATGCATCTTCCAACTGCATAATATTTGATAATGCTACTGGAGGTACTGTAGATGTCAATGCTTACCTAACGGATGGAATTACTTACTACATTATTGTATCTACTTTTCCCAACCCTAATTGTACTGGTTTTGACTTTTCCATTGAAACTGTTGACTGTGAACCAACAGATTGCGTCACTGCTTTTCCTATTTGCAGCAATGAACTCCTCAACTTCAACAGTAACGGAAGCGGGAATGATGACTTTAATCCAAGTGGAAACGAAGATGGATGTTTGTTAGGCGAGCATCAATCCTCTTGGTATAAAATTCAAGTGGGTTCTGGACCAAACGATGATGGTGAATTGGCATTTACAATCGACCCAGTCGGTAACGACGATTATGACTTTGCCATCTATGGCCCCGATGTGGATTGTAATAACTTAGGTTCTCCAATTCGTTGTTCTTTTGCAGCTTCCACTACCACAACGGGTCTTGGCAACAATGCCACAGATCTTTCAGAAAATACTTTTGGAGATGGGTTTGTTGCTCCTATTGATGTTGAACAAGGTGAAATCTATTATATACTAGTTGATAATTGGTCACAATCTTTTTTGGGTTTCAATCTCACATGGACAGGCGATGCAGTACTAGGCTGTGGCATATTGCCTTCTTGCGATTTTACAGCCGTTGCAGGAGACGATATTGTTATTTGTTCCAGTTCTTCCGACTTCAATTTGAATGGTTCGATTACCAATTCCTCTCCGAGTTTAAACTATACTTGGACAGCCATCCCTACCAATGCCATCAACTATTTGAGCAATACCAATACCTTGAATCCAACTTTCGATGTGAGCAGCCTTCCAGCTAATTTTAGTGGCGACATCATCTACACCTTAAATGCCTACAATACAAACTGCGAATCTTTTGACAACCTATTGATTACAGTAGGCTCTCCAAGTACTGCCCCCAGTGGCACAACTCCGATTGAATACTGTGCTGAAGATCCAGTAGCTCCAATTGCAGCTATTCCCTCCAATAGTGGAATCATCAATTGGTACAATACAGATCCCTCTACAGGCTCTCCAAGTTCCATTCACACAGGAAATTCATTCACTCCAAGTGCAGGAACTTCCTCTTCGGATGACATTGACAATACGGTTGTTGGTACTACCTCTTTTTGGGTAACAGAAACTCAAACAGGTGAATGTGAAAGCCCTGCTTTTCAAATAGACATCAGCTTCATCGCCCAACCTGACTTAGCGGCAATCCCTGACCAAGTTTCCTGTACGAATGATTTTGACTTGAGCAGTATTGCAGTAAGCGATGTCAATGGACTGGATTTAAGTGCTGCGACCATCACCTATCACAATGACAACTCGGGAAGTATTGGAAGTGCGATTGGAAGTGTCATTACTGCAAGTGGACAATATTGGATACAAGCAGACTTGGCGACTTGTATGTATGCGGTCAGTTTTGAAGTCACGATTGGCGAAATGCTCTTAGTGACCAGTTCGGAAGATGCTACTTGTGGGCAACAGGATGGACAAGCCACTGTTACAGCAAACCTGGGAACTCCTCCCTATTCCTACACATGGAATACCGACCCCATACAAACCACTTCAATAGCAACCAATCTACCCGCAGGCACGCATTCTGTTATCGTCACAGACGATAATAATTGCTCGCTTTTGGCACAAGCAGTCGTGAGCGTTCCAGACATTCCAGATGCCATTGCAGTCAATGACAGCCCTGTTTGTGAGGGCGAAAATGTCCAATTAACTGCTTCAACTACCAGCGCCTCCACTGATATTCAATACAGTTGGTCAGGGCCCAATGGATTCACTTCAAGCGAACAAAATCCAATATTGACCAATACCGACAATACTTTTGTTGGGTTTTACGATTTGATTGTCACTGCCGATGGCTGCCCTTCTCCCACTGCAAGCACAGAAGTAATTGTCTACGACGAACCCGATGCAATGGCGAATGATGACATTGAAGTATGTGACGGAGTGACTATTCAACTCATGGGAAGTACTACCAGCACTTCCGCCAACCTTCAATACAATTGGTCAGGACCCAATAGCTTTACCTCCAATCAACAAAACCCAACACTCGCCAACGTATTGCCAATCCAGTCAGGTGTTTACTCCCTTACGGTAAGTGCAGATGGATGCCCTTCAATCCCTGCCACCACGAATGTCACCATTCACCTAAGTCCCAACATAGACGATGCCATTCCATCCCAAAGTTCTTGTACAGGAACTTTCGACATCAGCACCATTGCAGTGACAGATGCAAATACCACTTCACCAACCATTACCTATCACGAAGATGACGCAGGTATGGTTGGAGCAGTTCTCGGAAACAATGACATTGAAGATTCAGGAACTTATTGGATTTTTGCCGAAAGCAGTATTTGCAGTGATTCGGTATCGGTTGTGATTAATATTTTTGATACACCTGTTGCAGATTTCACCCTTTCCGAAACAGATTTGTGTGCCGATGGAACAAGTACCACAACCGTCACCTTTACGGGAACCGTAACAGATGCAAGCACCGCCACCTTCAATTGGGATTTTGACGGAGGCACAATTGTCACAGGTTCGGGTGCAGGACCTTACACCATTTCTTGGGCAAGCGCAGGCACAGGTTCGGTTACCATCAGTTTGGATATTGACGAAAATGGTTGTCCATCTAATGTAGTCGATGAATCCATTACCCTACAAGCACCTCTGGAAACACTGATTGTCAATTGCAGCACAACCACTCCAAATTCGGTAAGTTTTGATTGGAACGACATTGCAGGAGTGACCGATTATTCCATTGGCTATACCATTGATGGTGCAGCTCCTCCGATTACAGACAATTCACTGGTTTCGGATTATCAAATAACAGGTTTGACTCCAGGTCAAATTATCGAAATCACCGTCATTGCCTTGAATTCAGGGATTTGTGGAAATGGTGCTCCTTCAATTGCTTCTTGTACGGTAGATGATTGTCCTGTACTTGTGCCAACCATTGACAATTTGGCAACAGCTTATTGTGAAGATGAGGCAGTTGTCAATTTAGCTGCTACTCCTTCAGGCGGAGTTTTCACAGTCAATAGCACTACATCTACCACCTTCGAACCCGATAATATTGCCACCGATACGCCACACACCATAGAATATACCTATACCAATCCTGTGGACGACTGTGTTTATACCGTCAGCCAAAATACCATTGTCTATACCATACCAACTTCTGATTTCACCATTTCTGAAACAATACTTTGTGCAGATGGCACGAGTGAAATCACGGTTACTTATACAGGAACTGCCAACCCAACTGCCACCTTTAGTTGGGGCTTTAATGGCGCAAATATCACCTCTGGTTCTGGAATCGGACCTTACACGATTTCTTGGAACAATGGTACAGGCATCAGAAATATTTCTTTAACCGTCACCCAAAACAATTGCGTTTCCACTCTACATACTGAAACCGTAACCCTTTCTGAACCCCTTGCAGTTCCCCTAGTAGATTGCATAGATATAGGCGTAAACAATATTGTTTTTGACTGGGCAGATGTCGCTGGAGCAGTGAGTTACGACATCACTTATACCATCAATAATGGATCTCCCAATACTGCCAATACCGTCAATTCCACTTATGATGTCACAGGATTATTGCCCAACAATGTGGTCAATATTACAGTCATTGCAGTCGGCACTCCTCCTTGTGGAAACAGTGAGACTGGAACTGCAGAATGCACCGTTTTGGATTGTCCACCATTGAATATCAACATTGTCGATTTTGAAGAATACCACTGTATCAATGCTCCTGCGGCCTCCTTATCTGCTACACCTGCGGGTGGCGTTTTCAGCGGTGCTGGTGTGTCTGGTAATCAAATGACTCCAAGCTCAGCAGGCGAAGGCGACCACGTTTTGACCTATATTTATACGACTGAAAATGGATGTGAATACAGTACAACCGCTACCTATACAGTTCATTCTGTTCCCAATCCAACTTTTGACCTCAACCCTTTCTCAATATGTGCGGACGGTACGAGTGAAGCCACCATTACTTTTACAGGTTCGATTTACAGCAACAATGCCGTTTTTAATTGGAACTTCA
>JBGCDY010000445.1:0-2780 GCA_045105835.1 Chitinophagales bacterium | reverse complement strand
ATACTCACATCAATATCCGTACATACATTGCTGTGTTCGAGTTCTCCTTCACAGTTAACTTTGAGAAGCCATATATTGCGTCCTTCTTCATTAGAAATCGTATCAGCAGGATTATGGGCTGTGCCTGAAGCCAAAAAACCGCCATCGAAAGTAGGGGCAATATCTCTCAATAGGTTTTGTCGGTTCTCTTGTGTGTAATATTCTTTTTGCCACAATAATTCTCCTTCAGCACTCAATTTACCAATTATTCCCCAATGCCCACTTCCCTCGCCTGCAAATAAATGATAACCACAGAAAATAAAACTATTATCTAATAATTCTTTTACATCAGTAATCACAAAATAATCATTTTGTAGAGGTGTAATATAAGACCATAATATATTTCCTAAACTATCAGTCTTGGATAGATAATAATTGGTAATAAACTCTCCCTGTTCTTCAAATAACCGACAGGTTTTAATCAAAAAACCATTATCCTGTGTAATTTTTATGCTTAAAATGCAATGCCTATCTTCCTCTCCATACCGCTTATCCCATAGAACATTGCCCATGTTATCAGTACGAATTAGATAGCCATCGTCATACTTTTCCCCATCAATGTATTTTTCTAAAGATGCCCCGATTATGAACCCACCATCAGGCATCACTTCAACCGTATTGGCAAAATCTTCGCCATCTCCACCATAAGTATTTGCCCATATTAAATTTCCGTCTTCATTGGTTCGTACCAAATAAATATCAGCATCTTCTTCGGGGTTGTCGGTAAAACTATGTGAGCGACCAATCAATACAAAACCACCATCAAGTGTTTCTCTACCTTGTAAACAAATATCAAATTCTCCCCCTCCATATCTTCTTGTCCAAATACTATCGCCTTCTAAATCAAATTTCCATAGCATATAATCTATTTCTCCTGTATCATTTTGATAAGTTGCTGCAAAAGAAAGCCCTCCATCTTGAGTTTTCATCAAACTATTACTACCTGGGTAATAAATAGCATTGGGATTAGCATACTTTTTCAACCATAGTATTTCTCCTTTTTGACTTATTTTCATGAGGAATACAGATTGTATTGTTCCCGCAGGATTTACTTCAAAGTCAAAATAGCTGCCTTGAATAATAAAGCTACTATCATTAGACTTTGGACAAAAAAATCCCATCAACCAGTGGTTGCAATCAAACAAATAACAATGTTTTCAAATATTTCTACTTGATTTGTTCAATATTTTGCTTGCAATTCTGTTCATTTTTAATTTTTCGCTTTGGTGTCCAGCGTGGTTTCTTCGTTAAAACAGTTCCTTTTTTACGTCCCCGCCCATTTTTAGACTCTTGAGGCTTGAAAGGTCGGGTATCAAAAGTCGAAAAAAGTGTTTTTGCCCCTTTTCGGGTCATAGCTGCGGATTTTCTTTCACCCGATTGGCTTGCTCTTTTTACTTCGGGCAAGTACTTTTCCCAAGGCTGAACACAGACTTCGGTGTCCGTGGAAGAAAAATACAAAAGCCAAAAAGTAAGTAGTACCGTCCACAACCAGGCATCCAAGGATTGAACATCAGATGTTTGATATTTATCTGCTAACAATTGCTGTTTACTAAAACGGTTATGGGGTTCAATGTCATATCGATGTTTATAATCTGTTTGAGTTTCAAGTGTTGTATGTGTTCTGCGATTTTTGCCCCATACTCCAACGAACATCTCACGCTTGAACAAGTAAGCTCCTGTTTGTTTATCTATAAAACGAATACAAGTCAAATCAAATGGCTTATCGTCCATTTTATAGTCGTTTTTACCATGTAAAAGTATATCGTTCCAACGGTCAATATGAACAATGATTTTGCGCCCCTTTGCTAAAGTAGTTTCGTATATTACTGTTTCATCGACCTTTAAATCAAAAATGGGACGTTGCGCTTTACTAAAACGTTCCTTTGTTTTTGGGTGCGTAAACATACGTTCTCGCTCGGTTTGCAAATAATAAGGGTCGCTTTCGTATTCTTTTTTACGCCCAGTCTTTTTCTGTTTGCCTGTATAAGGCTTATAAACTTTCATGCCATATCGTATTCGATTGATTAAAAGCATATTGTCGAATTTGTCAATCAATGGACTGATAAATTCAGGAACTGTATAACCCGTGTCGGCAGTATTGACGATTTTTTCACTTTGGGCAAAAGGTAGATTTTTATCGCTGAGTAAATCACTTAGTTGTTGAACGGCAACACTTATTTTATCTGCCTGTACATCCACACGTTGATTATCAAGGGGAATACTCCAAGGTATAGGATGGGATGCATCGTATAAATGAAGGTTGAGGCAGGATATATAATAGCCAATATCAATTGGTTTATTGCCGTAAATACGGACATTGGGTATATTCACAAAGCCTCGCCCTTCTAATGTCGGTGATTCTGGTTTACGTATCGTTGTAAAATCAGTAGAGAGTTTATACTCCGATTGCAGCGGCATTTTTTCGAAAAATACTTGATGCAATTCTGATTTTAGCTTTAGGCTATCCGCTGCATTCAGGTCTTCGCCTAATTCTTTCATTACTTTTCCTGTTATAGAATAGTGATATTGAAAAAATGGACTCAAACTGAGGTGTGTCGGATTTCGGGCTGTTGTCTCACTCCCTAATGACATGACTATATTCACTAAAGCCTTGGCACGCTTTATGTTTGAATTTAAAATATCATGGCAAAACTGTTCTGCTGTACTTATGTTTTTCACACAATATACTACAGCAATAGTTTTGCCTATTTTTTTTGAATTGCTTTTCGTCCAAAGTCTAA
>JBGCDY010000444.1:0-6953 GCA_045105835.1 Chitinophagales bacterium | reverse complement strand
ACCCGACTTCAATTGCCTTTTTCTTCGACTCACTTCAACAAAGCTATCTTATTGACTGCTATTCTTGTATTTGTCGGTTTTGTGGGAAGCATTGTTTGGACAGGTACAATTGCGGCTTCTGATTTGATTGGAAGTTTTGTGGTCGCACCTGCTTTTGCCTATTTGGTGCATTTGGTGTGGCTGTTGAATAACGACTAAGGAATGTCAATTTAATAAAAGTATAAAGAGAATCAATGTCCTTCAAAGGGTGAAGCCAGCAGAAATCTCATGGTTTAACTAACAACAAGCTTGGTCTAATTGAATCGGTGGACAAGCAATCGTTCCATAACTGCAATACACACAACAGTCATTTCCTGTTGGCTTCAATACTTTCTGACAGCCTTCACATTCATAAAAATACTGACAAGCATTTGTTGGCATTGTCTCCTCTTTTTTAAATCCACATTCTGGACAAGTAATAGTCGATTGTAAAATTGCTTCTGCACGCATTGTTTCTTTTTTTCGTTTATTGAAAAGCCAAAATACCAACATTGCTAATGATTCTTTGAAAATCTACTAACCCCATTTTCTCTCAATTTAGAAACATGCATTTGAGCATCTTCGCCTAAATGATTAGGTTTTGCTATTTCTTCAAAACCAATTTTTCAACCATTGAAATTAGTTGTACTGTAGTCATAATGATTGGTTTAATTTTCTACAATATCTATTCGCATTCCCATACTATTCAAAATTTTAAGAAAAGTAGATAGCTGTACATCTACCTTTCCGTTTTCGATTCGGGATAAGAAAGAAGCTTTAATGGCTGTTTCTTCTGCCAAAGATTTCTGAGAAACTTTCGCTTCTTTTCTTTTTTCTTTGAGCATTTCGCATAAATAGAAAGCCTCTGCTTTGGCTTCAAATACTTCTCTTTTTTCTGTTCCTCTTGTTCCATATTTTATTTGGAGGAGGTCTTGGAAATTCTTTGCTTGTTTGAATTTGTTCATTGTTTCAATTCCACAATTTAAGTTAAAAAGTGTTATTGAATCCTACTATGCTTAATTAGCATATTCACTAATTATCACTCAAAAGGATAGTTAGTTAAAACTGATTATTAGGTTTCAATTCCAATATGGTACGATTAAAGGTTATATCCTTTTACAAAACACTCAATCAAAGCATTTCAATTCCACTAATGGTGCGATTAATAGCTAAAGTGTTGTATGAAAACGATTCAATAAGAGTGTTTCAATTCCAATATGGTACGATTGATTACTGAAAAAATTATTTTTTTAATTCATCTTTTTCTTCAAAGTATTTTTCTTTAATTTGTTCAGCTATTTTCATTGCTTTCTTCAATTCCCTATTATTTGATTTTTTAATAAACCCATTACCTAAGATGACAATATTACCTCCACTTTTCAGATTGCCTTCTTCAAAAAAGCAAAGTACTCTGTACTGATTATTTCCACTTCTTGCTCTCACCTCGTAGATTCCATCACTATTAGTAATAAATCTCAAGAATTTATCTGGTACGATTTCTTGTTCTTGAATTATCTTCAAAGAATATTCAATCTTCTCTTGAGCAGCATCACTAAGCGAACTGTAGAAGTTTATGAAGTAGTTTTTATAAAGTATAATTTCTCTTTTCACTGAAAAAATGATTTTGTTTTCACAAATTTAGAAATAAATAACTAATTAGTTAACATTTTCGGTTTAAAAAAGTTCCATTCACCATAAAATTAAAAATGACGAACAACTCATTCACCTCCAAAAGATAAATCAATCATTCGTCATTTTCAATTCATTAACAAATATTTATTCATATACTTCAATAATTTCTCCTTCCCAATAAAACTCCACATTATTCCCCAAGCTCAAAAACTCCGAAACAGCAGGTTCATTCTGCAATAAATCAAAGTATTCCTCTGAAGCAAAAGCAATGCGTTGGCGTTTGGCGTTTTGGTTTTTGGGAGAAAGGACTTCCGAATCTGTCCAAGAATTGGCTTGGTTTTGATAGACTGCACGTCCTTGAATGTTGCGGTATTGTTGGGCAATATCGATGGGGCTGTCTTCCTCTGTGGCATAGTTGTTCATTCGGTATTGTCCCTGTTTGGTGTGCGAAATGTTGGAAGCCTTGTTGAGGGATTGGATTTCACGGCTGCTGCGAACACTGCCTGCACCATCCTTGCGTTTCATCGCGCCATATTCTTCCTCTGCAATGTCCATATTGCTGTTTTTCTGCCAAAAACTAGGCTGTTCGACGGGGCGAGGGCTTGCACGTCCGATGTTTCTGCGTCGCATTTCCTCATCCTCCAAAATCAAATAACTTGTGTAAGGAGTCACGATGCCGTATTCTTTCGCCAAAGCCACGACTTCTTCTACCAACTCTTTGTCCTCACCATGCAAGCGGATTTGGTCGAGCAAATAACCGACTGCCCTTGAAGCCCAAAGCGGTGGAATGAAATCGTGGTCTTCGTGTCTATCATTGGAGAGGCTTGCATTGTATTTGAAGGATTTGGATTCACCGTTCACTTTTCCCGACAGCATCACACTTACATTATCGCTGCCCTTGTTGTCGTATCGCCCCAAAACGGTGGTGGACGAACCTTTGAACAAATCGGGTAGGTCTTTGGGGTAGGTTTGGAAAACGCTGACATTGCGGCTGAAATTCAGCTTCAAATCCGTCAAAACGGGCGAACTGACTTTGGTGTAAAAATTAGAGATTTTTACTTCAATGTCTTCGTCGGGCAGAATATAGCTGCGAAAAGCTTTGGTGTGTTCGGTGATTTTGTCGAGCAAATGTGTGTTGATGTTTTCGCCAATTCCGAAGGTGAAAATGCGGGTATTAGTGGTGTTGTTGGTGGTCAATTTTTTGATTAATTCCGCTTCTTCTGTCACTCCAATGGTGGGTTTGCCGTCGGTAATAAACACCACCATGTAAGGGCGGTCTTTTCGAGATTTGGCAGACAAGGCTTTTTCCAAGGCTTCGTCAATATTCGTTCCACCGACTGCCTTCAAATCGTCAATAAATTCCCTCGCCTCCAAGATGTTGCCTTTGCTGGCTTCCTGCAAATCGTCAAACAATCCCCTTGCTTCGGTCGAAAAACGCACAATATTGAAGTGGTCGCCTTTGTTCAAATTATTGACACAAAACAGCAAAGATTCTTTGGCTTTCTCCAATTTTTCACCCGACATACTTCCCGATACATCCAAGACAAAAGTGATGTCTTTTTCGGCAATTTCCTGCTCTTGTTCTGCCACCCCAGGATTCAGTGTCAAAAGAAAGAACCCATCTTTTTTTCTGGGTTTGAAGGACAAAAGGGATGCTCCAATGGCTTTGTTATCTGTATTGAAGTACAATTTGAAGTCGACATCGGGTTTCACTTTTGACGCTTCAAAACCTACTTTTACCTGCTTTGCGCCTTTGCGAATGATTTCTACTTCGTGGGTAGGGGAGTAGATGGTTTTGAGGTCTTGGTCGGCTTTGATATTGGCTACTAAGCTGAGGTTTTGGAGTGCTTTGGCGGAATATTTTTTGGTGTCGAGTGGATAGATGTATTCGAGTGTGCCTGCATCCTGTTCAAGGATTTGGGTGTAGGAGATTTTGATGCGGGTTTCGCTTCGGGGTTCTATCGGAAATATCCGCACTTTGAAGAGTCCTTGTTGGCTGTATTCTAAGAGGGCAGGGTCACGCAGTTGGCGCACGATGTCCTCATAAATTTTGCGGGCTTTGGAAGCATCCAATAGTTCGGCTTGGGTTTCTTTGCCATTGATGAACATCGAAAAATCACTCAAAGTCGCGCCTTTGGGTATGGGAAATAGAAAATAACCTTCCAGTCTGCGGTTGTCGGGATTGTAAAATATTTGGTCTATGTGCGTGGCTGCTGCTTGCCCTTCAATGTCTATTTCGACTTTTTCGGATTTGACTTCCAATGGGAAGGGGTTGAAGCGAACGGGGGGGCGAATGGGGTCAATGGGATGCCTTGGAGGGAAATCTCTGGGGATGGTCCATCCATCGGTTTTGTGGGTGGCTATCATCAAACCGCCTGCATAGCTATTGAAGGTGGTGAATAGGGTGAGGAGGATGGCAGTTAATATGGGAATTGGGGTTTTCATGCTTTTGAATTTTCATAGGCTTGATGTCCTATATTAGGAGATAAATATGTGATAGTCTGTCATTCCGTAGGAATCTCATGGGTAATTATAGTGAAATAGGGGCAAGCATAGGTGTTTTATAAAATTGACTATTTACATTACCTAATCATAGCCATCAAGCTAAGGAAAAATCTTGTTATTAACCCTGAAAGGGTTTTAGCAATAGCACAGGGCAACGCCCTGTGGGTCAAGTATAAATGTCTAGCCCTGAAAGGGCGTAAGCATTCAGCCATCCTATTTGCTTTCGCCCTTTCAGGGCTGGTATTTCCTTTTTTGCTTCGTAGGGCGATGCCCCACGCTATTGCTTTTGCCCCTTTGGGGCATCTTATATATCTTTCTGTTTCTTAGCTTGACGACTGTGATTACCTAATGTAGGTTTATTTTTCTTAGAAATCACCTTGCTATTTTATGTTTGTTGAAGTAACCCAGAGGATTCTTACAGAACGACAGATTGTGGTGGAAAGACTTCAGAAGTTTTCAAAACTTCTGAAGTCTCGAATTTCTTATTGTTCCTTAAACTTATACGCTTTCTTTTCGGCTTGTTCTCGGATGGTACCAATCATGGCATCGTCCAAAGTGCTTTCTCCTTCAACGGCAGTTTTGGCACGTTCGGTGGCTTCGTATTGTCGGCGTTTTTTGGAGAGTTCTTGGATTTTGGCTTGGACTTCTTTTCGTTCTTTGGCTTTGGTCTCGACGAAAATTTTGCGCTCGTCTTTGTCCATTTTTTGCATTTCTTCGGGTAGTGACTCGGTATCCAATTCTTCTACTTCAACAGCTTCTTCTTCAACTGCATCAATCAAATCCCAGTCAGCGTTTTTGTAGGCAGAGGAAGCTTTTGAGACGACACGTTGGGCAGAGTTGGCGTAGCCGTAAGAGCTGGCATTGCTGTCTTGCGTCATTTGGCGTTCTTTTTTGGCTTTGCCTTTGCTGCCATAGCCAATGTAGGTTTTGTTGAGTTTGTTGTTGAGTTCACCGATTTCTTTGTCGTAGGGTGTTTCGATGTGTGCAACGGCTTCGTTTTGGTCGATGTTGATGTATTTGCCGTCTGCCAAGTCTGCGCCGTCTTTCCATTGGGTGTTTACGCCTTCTCGGTAATCTCCGCAGAAAATGGTGTTGACGATGATGCCTTTTTTGATGGCTTCTTTGCAGGATTTTTTGTAGTCGATGCTACCTTGGGTAAAGGCTTCGTTTCCTGCAATGAAGATGATTTTGAGGTCTTCGTTGCTGTCGCTCCATTTTAGTTCGTTGGTGGCAGTTTGGATGACATGACCGCAGTATTCATTGCCGCCATAGGTGCTCATGGCGAATAGTTTTTCGGAAATTAAATCGAGGTCGGTGGTCATGGGCGCAATTTGGCGAATGAATCCTTCTCGGCTCGAAAGTCCATCGTTGCCGTATTCGTAGAGGGCAATTTCGAGGTTGGGAATGTTGCCATCTTTGTCTTTGGCGATGGCGAGTTCGTTGACCATTTTCCACAATTGGGATTTGGCTTGGTCGATGAGTCCGTCCATGCTGTTGCTGGTATCTAAGAGTAGGGCGACTTGGATGTTGCTGCCGTCTCCTTTTTTTAGGACGATGGGTTTGGCGACAAATTCGTTGAGGGGTGTTCTACTGTCTGTTATTTTGACATTGGGTTTGTCCCCTCCAAAGTCGATTTGGATGTTGATATTGGTGATGGCTACGATGAGGATGATTGCGAGAAAAATTAAGTTTTTCATGATTTTTGGAATTATAGGTTCATAGGGATAGCACCCTATATTAGGGTACTACGCTCTGTTGGAGCTTATTTTTACTCTTTGTACATGATGAGTGATTTGCTGATGGATTTGCCTTCTTTTTGTCCTTCAAAAGTGATTTTGAGCATGGTATCGGTTGATAGGCGATAGGTGATTTTTGAAGGAAATTCAAGTCTATCATTTTCAAAAACCAACTCTTTTTTGTTAGAAGTGCTGTTTTCATCCTTTTGTGTAAAAACAGTTGGATAGGTTAGTTTTGGAGGGAAATCCATAATGTAAACCAGTTTTCCATTTCTGTCGCTAATACTAAAATTTTCTTCAAAAGCTACAATACCATTGGATGAGGTATTGGCAACCCCTTGTAAGGAACCATTGTTGGCATTCATTGTCCATTTTTCAGTGTAGGTTAAGCTGTCTAAATATTGTGTCCAGTTACCCTCTAAGGCTCTAAGGAAATCAATATGAGGAACACCTTCTTGCATAAACAACTGTTCTTTTGAAGCCGACCTTTTGAGTGCAATATTGTCTTTGGATTTGCCTCTTTTCTTCATTTTCTTTGAACTTCCTACTGTGACTTCTTCTATTGCCTTGGGCATTTTTTTCAAGGTGCTTTGTGAGAGTCTTTCGTCTCCATCATAAGGCATAAAGTTGCTAAGGTGACTTGGCTGAAATTCGGTATTGTAGCGGGTATAGGCATACACATCCTCTGTGTTGGCGATGTCAAATTTGGCGCTTGCTCGAACACTTGCAGCTTTAGGTGCAGGGGGAGGAGTGTTTTTGTAAGCGGTGACATTTACCTCGTCTAATGCTATTTCCATTTCCTCTTCAATGGCGTATTCTGCATCAAAATCTCCTGCTTCGGCATCGTTGCTCATTGAAGGAGGTGCTGGTTTTTTTGCCATTTTGAGGCTTCTATCACTTACAGTGGGTTTTGGTTTGGGGCTGGTTATCTTTTTGGGTTTTTCTATGTTTTGATTCTTGTTGTTTTGAAGGGCATATTGCTTGGAAGTGGTTTCTTTTTTTGCAGTGAATGTTGGTTTTTTTTCGGTGTCTGCTTTTGCAATCAGCTCACTTTTGTCTTCT
>JBGCDY010000443.1:0-9639 GCA_045105835.1 Chitinophagales bacterium | reverse complement strand
TTGGTCACCAAAGAACACCATTGTTTGGGTGATTTGTTGATTCGGTATGCTTACGATGAATTGAATGCCAATATTTTAGCAGTTATCAGTAACCACAATGTTTTGCAGCCTTTGGTGGCGAAGTTCGGGATTCCGTTTCATTATATCAGCCACTTGCACAAAACGAGAGAGGAGCATGAAGAGATGATTTTGAAGGCATTGAAGATTTACGAACCTGAATATCTGGTCTTGGCGAAGTATATGCGGATTCTGAATGCAAGTTTTGTCAGCCATTATTCCAACCGCATCATCAACATTCACCACTCTTTTCTTCCCGCTTTTATTGGCGCAAACCCTTATAAGCAAGCCTTCAATCGGGGAGTGAAAATCATTGGCGCAACAGCACATTTTGTAAACGATGATTTGGACGAAGGACCAATTATCGGACAGAATGTTATTGAAGTCAACCACCGCCTTACGTGGAGAGAGATGGCAAAAGCGGGGCGTGATGTGGAGAAAATTGTTTTGTCAAAAGCATTGAAGTTGGTGTTTCAGGATAGGGTATTTATTCATGGGAATAAGACGGTTATATTTTAGGCATTTAAATACCAAAAGCCTCTTATCACCAAATCATTTGATGAACCAGAATTTTGGTAGATGAAATCTTTTCAAAGAAAATAGTGTGTTTGATTGAAGGAGATTCCCAAAGAAAGGATATACAATTTGAAGGAACAAAAAGCTATAAAAATGAAAAAAAATCATTTGATTTATTTCATTATGATTCGGTTATGCTAGTTTTTCCGTCAAACGATTTTTTTTTCAAAAGGTTTCGTTTGTGGCACATTATTTGACTCTTATAGAACCGTAAGACATGATAAATACTAATTCGTGAAAAGAGAAAAAGGTCAGAAAAAAACTATATAGGTGGGAGGTCATTTTTATACTCATCTATATCAAAACTAAGAGAATAACACAGAATAAGCGCATATTGAAGATAATGAAAAGCAGCTAAAACTAAAAGAGAAGTGCCAAGTGAATTTATGCAAATTTAGAGGTCAAAAGAGCAGTCATTTTATGAAAATAATGACTGCTCTTTTTTTATTTGAAGCTTGAATAAACTTATTGTTTGGGAAGTTGGGATTGAAGTATATTAATTCCTCAATGAGTTTTTTGAGTTTTACTTGAGCAAATCCTCACCTACATTTTTCTTCTCATAGACTACCCTTGCAGCCTGTTTTTGTGCTGATTTTTTATTGCGCCCTTCGCCAACACCTTGTTTGATACCTTCTACATAGGCTCCTACAACGAATATGCGGATATTGCCATTCTTCTTTTCTTCCAAGACTTTAAACTCCAATTCATAATCATATTTTTGAGCCCACTCAAAGAGGCGACTTTTGTAATTGATATCTGAATTTTGAAGATTGTCTAGGTTGATAAAAGGGGCGAGCATTTTTTTGAAGACAAATTGTTTGGTCTTTCCATACCCCGCATCAAGATATATCGCTCCAATAAGGGCTTCAAGAGCATTGCCAAGAATGGTACCGTTTACCCGAACATAGCCTTTGTCATAATCCAAAAAATCTTGCAGGGAAAGCTGGTCACCGATTTCGCCAAGGCGTTGACGGTTTACAATTTTTGAACGCATTTCGGTCAAAAAACCTTCGCCTCGTTTGGGGTATTTTTTAAATAAATAATCCGATATAACCGAATCTAATATAGCATCCCCTAAATATTCCAATCGCTCATTGCTTGTATAGGCATCAGAAGAACGTGAACTGTGCTTGAATGCCAAGCGAAATACCGATAAGTTGGCAGGTGTAAATCCCAATAAACCTCGAAGTTGCCTAGTCAACTTTTTGTGAGGAGACACGTATAAATTAAAAACTTTCCTGATTTTTTTCACAAGCCTTTACTCGTTTGATACTTGTTAATATAGTGAGACATCAATGCAGTATAATGAAAATTTTATATTGATATACCACTTAAATTTTCTTTTATGCCGTGCCTTAATTTGTATAAGGATTGATTAACAAAGGATGAAATATAGATTTTTAGTTAAGATTATCTTCTTCCGAAAATGAAATGAAGAGTATGATTTATAAGGTTTTATGCCTGCTGCGTGCTTACACCATTTTTTTGAAAATGATAGAAGCGTTGTGACCACCAAAACCAAAAGTATTACTCAATGCAGCTCTTACCGTACGTTTTTGTGCTTTATTAAATGTAAAGTTGAGCTTAGGATCGAAGGAAGGGTCATCTGTAAAATGGTTGATAGTAGGAGGGACAATATCATGGTAAACAGACAATATACATGCCAAGGCTTCTGCTGCTCCAGCCGCCCCAAGCAAATGACCTGTCATGGATTTGGTAGAACTGATGTTGATATCATAAGCATGTTCGCCAAATAAGACTTGTATTGCCTTTGCTTCACTGACATCACCAAGAGGAGTAGAAGTCCCATGCACATTGATGTAGTCAATATCTGTCACATCAAGATTGGCATCTTCCAAAGCATTCCTCATTACATTTCTTGCTCCCAAACCTTCTGGATGTGGTGCTGTAATATGATGAGCATCAGCAGACATACCGCCACCTGCGACTTCTGCATAAATTTTTGCTCCTCGGTTTACAGCATGTTCATATTCCTCCAAAATAATAGCTGCTGCACCTTCACCCAATACAAAACCATCTCTATCCAAATCAAAAGGTCGAGAAGCTGTTTTGGGGTCATCATTTCTTTGAGACAATGCTCTCATGGCATTAAAACCACCAATACCTGCTTCGCTTACAGCGGCTTCCGAACCACCTACTACCATTGCATTTGCCTTGCCCAATTGTATACAATTGAAGGCACTGATAAGACCATTTGTGGAAGAAGCACAAGCAGATACGACAGCATAATTAGGCCCTCTATAGCCATGTTTCATCGAAATATGGCCTGATGCAATATCAAGAATCATTTTTGGGATGAAAAAAGGACTGAATCGAGGATTGTTCCCACCACCGTTTGCATACTCTCTTACAGATTCTTGGAAAGTCAATAAACCTCCAATACCTGAAGACCAAATGACCCCCACACGATCTTTATCAATGTTTTCATCATTCAAATTTGCATCTAGAATTGCTTCATCAGAGGCAATCAAGGCATATTGACTAAATGGATCCATCCGTCGGGCTGCTTTGCGATCCATATAGTCTTCAATTTTGAAGTCTTTGATTTCGCAAGCAAATTTGGTCTTAAAATTTGTTGTATCGAAACGAGTAATAAAATCGCTGCCACTCACACCATTTATCAATCCCTTCCAGAATGATTCTGCGGTATTACCAATCGGTGTCAATGCCCCAATGCCTGTAACTACGACTCGTTTTAATTGCATGATACTTTTTTTTATATCTTTTGGGGGGGAATCAAAGGAGGCTGTCACAACGAATATTTTGAGACAGCCTCCTTTGATTGAAATAATTAGATTATGAATAAGCAATTGCTCAAAATAAACTTCTAATTAAAGTTTATTGTAAGCTACTATCATTCACCCCCTACATTAATCATTGTATTATAAAAATGGCTACACTGATGAACCAAGTCATAAGATAACTACTCTTCATCAGAGTAGCCATTATAATTACCAACCCAAGAGATAGAAATCAGTAAAATTTCTATTCATTAGACTGTTTGATAAAACACAATAGCTATCAATAATTAGCTATTATACGTTTGCTGTTAGGTAATCAACTGCCTCTTGAACATTTGTGATTTTCTCAGCATCGTCATCAGAAATAGAGATATTGAATTCTTTTTCAAATTCCATGATTAACTCTACTGTATCTAAGGAATCAGCACCCAAGTCACTGATGAAGTTTGCTTCTGAAGTAACTTCCTTAGATTCTACTCCTAACTTTTCAACTATAATCCCAGTTACTTTTGATTGAATATCAGACATAACTCAATTTGTTTTTAATGTGAAAAATTTTGTTAATTTTTTGTGGCTGCAAAGTTAGGAATTTTCTTCAAAAAATTTTAATTCTGCTTTACTTATCACAGTGCTTATGAATATAGCCTAAATACACTAAATTTGCACTCCAGAAAAATTTAACCTCTTATTTGATAGAATACTCTTATGCTGAAATTTAATAGAACTAAAATAGTGGCAACAGTTGGCCCTGCCTCTAATAATAAGGAAACGCTAACTGCACTCGTAAAAGAAGGAGTGGATGTTTTTCGTTTGAACTTTTCGCATGGAACCCACGAAGGTCATGCAGAGGTAATCAAGATGATACATGAAATAAACGAAACCTTAAACTCCAATGTGGGGATTTTGGCAGACTTGCAAGGCCCTAAAATACGGTTGGGAGATGTAGAGAACGGAGAAGTCTTCATTAAAACAGGAGATACAATAACTTTTACGACCAACGAAATGGTGTGCACTAGCGAAGAACTATATCTAACTTACGAAGATTTTGCTCGGGATGTAAAGGTTGGAGATCGTGTATTGATGGATGATGGCAAACTTCAACTGACCGTCTTGAACACAAATGGAGAGGATAAAGTGACTGCAAAGATTCTTTTCGGAGGTTCTGTCAAACCACGAAAAGGAGTAAACTTACCAGATACAAGTATCAGTATTCCTTCTATCACTCCAAAGGATATCCGTGACCTTGAGTTCATTCTCACACAACCTGTTAATTGGATTGCTCTGTCTTTTGTAAGAACACCAGAAGAAATCATTCAACTTCGAGGCATCGTTAAGTTTGGCAAACATCCTGCTAAGATTATCTCAAAAATCGAGAAGCCAGAAGCAATCAAAAATATCGATAGAATCATTGAAGTATCTGATGCGGTAATGGTGGCTCGTGGTGATTTGGGAGTAGAGATTCCATTGGAGCAAGTACCCATTGCCCAAAAAATGATTGTACGAAAATGCAATGAAGTGGCAAAACCTGTTATCATTGCTACGCAGATTTTGGAGAGTATGATTTACAGCCCAACCCCAACAAGAGCAGAAGCAACAGATGCTGCCAATGCTATTTTTGACGGTGCCGATGCGATTATGTTGAGTGGAGAGACTGCCGCAGGAAGCTATCCCATTGAAGCTATCAAGACCTTTACCAAAATCATTGAAGAAGTTGAAAAACAAGATGTTATTTACCACAAAGAACATCTTCCTCGCAAAAAATCAGCTCATTACTATTCCGATGTTGTTTGCTACAACACCTGTACAATTGCCGAACAAGTGGACGCTGATGGAGTGATTTGTTTGACCCACACGGGTTACACCGCATTGTTGTTGTCCAGCTTTAGACCCAAAGCCAATATCTATGCTTTTACGGATGACAAAATTTTAATCAACACCCTAAGTTTGGTTTGGGGAGTTCAAGCCTTTTTTGCCCCTCCATTCAAAAACACAGATGATGGAATCATGGGCGTTCAGCGAAAACTGAAAGAATCAGGCTATGTAAAACGAGGAGACGTTGTGGTAAACACAGGGAGTATGCCTATGAATTTGAGAGGCAAAACCAATATGGTGAAATTGGGGCGAATCGAGTAATTCGAAGAAGATGGCAAAGAATCACGATCTCGGTAAAAGAGGAGAGCAGATGGCTGCAAAACATTTGTTCTCCAAAGGTTATGAAATTTTGGAAACAAGCTGGAGGTATAGTCGCTGTGAAGTGGATATTATCTGCAAAGACGGCGAAAATGACATCACCATATTTGTAGAGGTCAAAACCCGAAGCAGTGATTATTTTGGTTATCCAGAAGAGTTTGTGAGTCTTGCTCAACAAAAACGACTTGCAAAAGCAGCGGAAGCCTATATGTATGAAAACGAACTGGATGGCGAAATGCGTTTTGACATTGTTGCCATCAGTGTTTCACCACAAAAGACGGAATTGAAGCACATCGAAGACGCTTTCTTTTTTTACGATTCGTGAAAAACTGGTTTTGAAACGTAAAAACATTTGAGAACCCAAAATATTAACTTCTAAAAACTACAAGAGATGTTCAACGCACTTGGAATGTTTGGCGACCTTCAAAAAAATCTGGATAGAGTTATTGTCGAAGCGGAAGCGGGAGATGGCTTGGTGAAAGTGGAAGCGACTGCGAGCAAAAAAATATACAATATAAGCATTGACCCTTCTTTGGTCAACAAGGATGATATGGAAGAATTGGAGGATTTGATTGTCGTGGCAATCAATCGAGCCATGAAAGTGGCCGATCACCACATGGAAGCCGAAATGCAAAAAATGACTTCAAGTTTCATGCCTCCTAATTTTGACATTGGAGAAATGCTTGGCAACTTGACTGGAGGAAACAACAGTGCTGAAGAGTATGAGGAAGAAGACTATGAAGAAGGAGAGTATGAGGAAGAAAAATAGACATCTTCAAAAAACATTCATTCAATAATCAAAATCAATCCATTGAACAAAATAAGTATCCGCAAGTGGTTTGAAGGGCTTCAAGACCAAATCTGTGCAGGCTTGGAAGCCTTAGATGGAAAAGCAACGTTTCAGGAAGACCTCTGGGAAAGAGCAGGTGGCGGCGGTGGTAGAACACGAGTCATCAGGGAAGGTAATCTCATCGAAAAAGGAGGGGTTAATTTTTCGGCAGTCGAAGGAGAACTCTCCGCAAACATGCTGAAATCTTTGGAAATTGAGGAAGGCAAAAACTTTTTTGCAACAGGTGTATCCATTGTATTGCACCCTCGAAGTCCAATGATGCCCATTATCCACATGAATGTGCGCTACTTCGAATTGGATAGCGGAATCTACTGGTTTGGAGGAGGAATCGACGTGACCCCACACTATATCACCCCCAAAGATGCCCAGTTTTTTCACCAATATATTAAAAACGTCTGCGACGAATCTGATCCAGCCTACTACCCTCACTTCAAAAAATGGGCTGACGATTATTTTTTTACTCCTCATCGAAACGAGACAAGAGGAATTGGAGGCATTTTCTTTGACAGATTGAGTGCTGATGAAACACACAGCAAAGAACAACGCTTTGAATTTGTAAAAGGAGTAGGAGAGTCCTTTGTACCGATTTACACCTATTTTGCAGATCAACACCGAGACACTCCTTATGGCGAAGCCGAAAAAGAATGGCAATTGCTCCGTCGAAGCCGCTATGTAGAATTCAATTTGGTCTATGACCGAGGCACAAAATTTGGCTTATACACCAACGGACGAACCGAATCCATCTTGATGAGTTTACCTCCTTTGGCAAAATGGGTCTATGACTACCAAGCCATTGAAGGAAGTCGAGAAGCGGAGACCTTGAGCCTATTGAAGAAAGAAATCGACTGGGTAAGTAACGAATGAAAATTAAAATAAGAATTAAAACTCAAACGGCTTCTTAATCAAGTAGTTTGAGTTTTCAAATCGGGGACTTATTTTTTAAGTGTTACTAAATTTAAAATAAATATGAAAAAAGCCCTCATCATTCGCCTCAGTTCCATTGGTGACATTGTATTGACTACGCCCGTAGTTCGATGCCTCAAAGAGCAAAGACCCGGTATTGAAGTGCACTTTTTGACCAAGCAGAGCTTTCGTTTGCTTTTGGAACCCAACCCCTATATTGACCAAGTTCACACCTTTGATGGTGATTTGAAGTCCCTTATTGAAGTCCTCAAAAAAGAACAATTCGACTATGTGATTGACCTGCACAACAATCAACGTACTTGGCTTATCAAAAAAGCCTTGCGAACGGAAACCCATTCCTTCAATAAAATCAATGTTGAAAAATGGCTAATGGTCAATTTGAAGTGGAATCGCTTACCTTCAATACACATCGTGGACAGGTATTTAGAAACGGTCGCCAGTTTGGGGGTGAAAAACGATGGCAAGGGTTTGGATTATTTCATCCCTGCAAAACAAGAAATCAACATCACTGAACATTTTCCCGAAGTCAAATCGGGTGAATATATAGCTGCCGTGATTGGCGCAAAACATGCCACCAAACAAATGCCCAAAACTAAGTGGATGACCCTGTGTGAGTTGATAGACAAACCTGTAATTGTATTGGGCGGACGAGACGATGCCGAAATGGGGGAGGAGATAGCTTATAAATCGGGAAAAGGAGTCTTCAATGCTTGTGGAAAATTCAGGCTCCATGAATCTGCCTCTATCGTTCGGCAAGCTCAAAAGGTGATTAGTCATGATACGGGATTGATGCACATTGCAGCAGCATTCGACAAAGAGATTGCTTCCATATGGGGCAATACGATTCCCGAATTTGGAATGTTCCCTTATCTTCCCAAAGACGGCAAAGGAAGTTACGAAGCCTTTGAAGTGAAAAGTCTGGGGTGCCGTCCTTGCTCCAAAATTGGTTATCCCAAATGCCCAAAAAAACATTTCGCCTGTATGGATTTGATAGACGAAACCTTGATTGCAGATTGGGCAAATGGTTAATGTGGTGATTTGGGATTGATGACTGGTGGTTGGTGATGTGGGGTTGGTAAGGAGATTTCTTGAATTCAATGTATTTGCCGAGAAGCTTTAATTTGAGTTTTGAATGTGAATTTGTTTTACCACTTTAGCTTGAGTTTTCAGTTTGGGTTTTTAGAACAGCCATAAATTAATTATTTTGCAGTGACAAAAGCCATTTCAAGCTGTCTTTAAATGTGTACGAAGGATTGAATCATCCATGTGTGAACACCAAGGTTTGTGCAAAAAATGGATGGGAGTCTTCACTCTGAGGGTACGCAAATAAAACATAGCATTAACTCAAAAAAGCAAACAATATGCGTTGGCAAGGACGAGAAAAAAGTAAAAACGTAGATGACCGTAGAGGTAAAACCATGAGACGAATCGGAGGAGGTATTGGTCTCTCTACCATCCTCATGATTGGACTTGCCTTGTTGTCAGGGCAAGATTTGGGAAGTGTTTTGATGCAAGTGATTCAACAACAGGCTCAAGCACCCGCACAAACTACAGAAGCTGCACCAAGAAGTGCGGAGGAAGATCAATTGGCAGATTTTGTGTCAGTGGTATTGAAGGATACAGAGGAGGTTTGGCACCGTTTGTTCAAAGAGCAAATTGGTAAAACTTACCAAGAGCCCAATTTGGTGCTTTTCACTGGTTCGGTACAGTCTGCGTGTGGAAATGCAAGTGCTGCAACGGGACCTTTCTACTGTCCTGCTGATTACAAACTGTACATTGACCTGGGTTTTTACCAGCAATTGAAGAAACAGTTTGGGGTGTCGGGTGATTTTGCGATGGCGTATGTGGTGGCGCACGAGGTGGCGCATCATGTGCAGAACCTATTGGGCATCAGCGGACAAGTAAGCTCTCAACGAGGAAGAATTCCTCAGACAGAATACAATGAACTCTCCACAAAATTGGAACTTCAAGCCGATTTCTTATCGGGAGTTTGGGCGCATCATGCCCATCGGATGAACAATATTTTGGAGGAAGGAGATATTGAGGAAGCTTTGAATGCGGCTCATGCGATTGGTGATGACAATATCCAAAAGAAAACACAAGGATATGTTGTACCTGATTCTTTTACGCATGGAAGTGCAAAAGAGAGAATGAGATGGTTTAGCTTAGGGTATAAAAATGGTGAAGTGAGTGCTTGTCAAACAGGTGTTTAGAGTATCTTTAAGAGTATTAGAAATTTTGTGTCAGATTGAGTTTCTAGGGGACCGTTCAAAACCCCTT
>JBGCDY010000442.1:0-1909 GCA_045105835.1 Chitinophagales bacterium | reverse complement strand
ACGAAAAAAAGGGATTACTTGGCATCCTGTGGTCATCGCACACGAAGAAATTGGCATTGGTGGGCAATTGATTTTGGATATCGAACGCACCAAAAACACCAAAGACCCACACAAATTTAGTCAGGGAAAAAGTGCGGCATTGTTTATCAACAATGCGGAAGGAAGACGGGATAAAATACTGCAAGGAGTCATCAAACGAGTGCGGCGACATGACCTGCAATTGGTCATCAAAAAAGATTCACTGCCAGATTGGGTAGATAGTGGAAGTTTGGGGTTAGATATGTTGTACGATGAGACGACCTACAAAGAGATGGAATATGCGCTCAACCGTTTGTTGGTGGCGAAGGACGACCGCTTGGCAGAACTGCGGGAAATTATTTTGGGTTACCAAAAACCTTATTTTGAAAAACTCACCTACCAAATCAATTTTCCAGAGCTCAATGCGTCTCAAAACGAAGCCGTTGCACACATCACCGCTGCAAGGGATGTCGCCATCGTACATGGCCCTCCTGGCACAGGCAAAACGACGACCTTGATTCGAGCGATTCGCCACAGTATGCACGAACAGAGTCGAATATTGGTGGCTGCGCCAAGTAATACGGCAGTCGATTTATTAACCGAAAAACTGGCAGAATATGGCATTCATGTAGTCCGCATGGGACATCCTGCAAGAGTGGATGAAAGTCTTTGGGAACATACTTTCGATGCAAAAATCGAAGGACATCCCGACTACAAACGCATGAAACAACTCCGAAAAGATGCCCACAAATTGAAACAAAAAGCATTGAAGTACAAGCGAAGTTTCAACCATGAAGACAGACAAGCACGAAGAGATGCTTTGAAGGAGTCTAAAACGATGCTGGATGAAGCTAAGGGGATTGAAAAATACATTTTGAATGATGTACTGCAAAAGGCAGAGGTCATTACAGCGACCTTGGTAGGTGCTTCTAAAGCGATGTTGCGTTACCAGCTTTATGATACCGTTTTTATTGACGAGGCAGGACAGGCACTCGAACCTGCTACTTGGATTCCAATTAGCCGAGCCAAAAGAGTGGTTTTTGCAGGAGACCACCATCAATTGCCGCCTACGGTCAAATCATTTGAAGCTCAAAAGGGAGGCTTTATGATTTCTTTGTTTGAGAAATGCGTGAACCGCCTCAAAATTGGGCGAATGCTCGAAACGCAGTATCGAATGAATGAGCGCATCATGGATTTTTCGAGTGATATGTTTTACAACAATCGCCTCAAGGCTGCGCCAAAGGTACAGCATCAAGTATTGGCGAAAGAAGCTTTTTTGTTGGAGACTCCATTTGATTTTATTGACACAGCGGGAAGTGGCTATGAGGAAGGCGTAAAACCTGGTGGTTTGAGTAAGTACAATCCAGAGGAAGCGCATTTGCTGCTCAAATACCTCAATCAATTGTATGAGCAAATGGAGACGGTTTTGCCTATTGAAGAAGTGAATCAGGTGAGTTTGGGAATTATTTCACCTTATAAGGCACAGGTCTATTTTTTGACGGATCAGTTTAAGGATTATCCTTTCTTGGAGAAGTACCAAAAAAATATTTCGGTCAAAACGGTGGATGGTTTTCAGGGGCAGGAGCGAGATATTATTGGCATCAGTTTGGTGCGAAGCAATCCTGATGGGGAAATTGGCTTTTTGAAGGATACTCGGAGGATGAATGTGGCTATGACCAGGGCTAAGAAAAAATTGGTGGTCGTGGGAGACAGTGCTACGATTAGTTTACATCCCTTTTACCAACAGTTTTTAGAGTATGCCGAAATGATTGAAGGCTATAAAACGATTTGGGAGTTTGAGTGGTAATAAATAAAAAAGACTTCGGGAGTTTTGAACTGCCGAAGTCTTTTTTTCTAAAAACTGTGTAGTAATTAAAAAAAGAGTAAAGGA
>JBGCDY010000441.1:0-6529 GCA_045105835.1 Chitinophagales bacterium | reverse complement strand
TTTTAGCATAGCAGGGCTATGGTCAAAATTTTTAACGCATCTAAAAGGAAAAAGAACGAGTAAAATGTGTAGGCTATTATTTGCTAAATCCTTAAGCACGATGGAATCATTGAAGTTCTTCTTTTGCTTCTGATTTATAGGTCTTCGTATAGAATATAAGTCTTAAATTCAGCAAATTTAGTATGAAGACTTTATCTTTGTAGTATTATCAAAAAAATAAACTTATTTTTCTATTAAAAATATTTCATAATTAAATTATAAACAGAGAGTTATGTTTAAAAAGATTCTATTGGGTTTATTCATTGGTCTATTTGCAGCAAGTAGCGTCTTCGCACAAGTCAAAACCCAAGTACAAAGCATTGACAAATACAATGGCATGATTGACAAGGGTATTTCGGACAATGAATTACATTCACATACCCTTCGATTGAATGCTGGAGGACAAACTTGGACGGGGATTCTGAACTATACCGAAAGCCTTTACTTCTACTTCGAAGCTTCTGCGGGAATCGTTGCCTTAAAGAAAATTTCGGTCAGCACAAAGGTAGCGGATCGTCAAGGATGGAAAGATTTCTTGTTTGATGATACAGGCAATTTGGTGAAGCATTTCAGCATTTCTGACGCTACAAAAGCAAGTTCTCCGAGTGGTCAATACTACTTTTTGAGTAGCAAATTGATTACTATCGTCGACGCAACAGGTTCTCGTGATACAAGCAATTTTGGAACAGAAGATATTCAAAAAGCTGTTGATGTACTAAACGAAGCCAAAGATTATAAAAAAGTATTTGATAGCATGATGGCAATACAGCTTCAAGCGAAATAATTCGCTATTTGATAGTTTTGCAAAATTAGTAAAGGCTTCGGAAGTTTATTCAAGGAATAGAACTGCCGAAGCCTTTTTTTGTCAAAATCACTTTTTTATTACTTCAAAGCCTTTTCTACCCTCAATCCAACATCTAAGATTTCACCCAAAGGATTTCGCCGCATATTTTGCTCAATTTCAAAACGGTAAGTTCCTTTTTCGGGAAAGATAGCGTTTTCTTGTATCTGAATTTGATGGTTCACAATGCTTCCCGAATGGTTTCCATACCATTTCCCTTCCTTTGAAGCCAATGGCAGTTCTACCCTCCTTTCCAGTTTTTCACCCGAAGGAAAAGTAGTATACAACAATACCCAAAGATTGCTATTTGTATACTGATTGGTATGGCGTAGATTGACATACACATTGTAACGCAAGTTGGTATCAGCTATTTCCACCTCATAAGAAAGGGTATTCTCATAATCCCAACTTCTATCGGTCAGCTCTGTATTCTGGTCAAAAACTCGGTTTTCGTCACAGCCCACTAAAGCAATCGCCAAGGCAAAAACCATGATGTATTTGCAGATATTAGTCAATTGTTTTCCCATCATTGTTATCTTTTTTTCTTGGTCCTTCATTCCCTTTAGGTTTGTTGCTTCTCCTATTTCGAGGAGTTCGTTTTTTTACACCTCCCTCTTTGTTTTCAGGTCTTTGTCCACCACTCTTAGGTTTGTTAATAGATGGAGTTTCACTTGAAGTCTTCTTTGGAGAAGGTTTTTTGGGTGCGTTACTCCTTGGAGAAGAATCCCCCGTTTTAGGCTTAGTCCTAGGAGGTTTAGATTTCGAGCGTGGAGGCCTTGGTTTAGACGTATTTGCAGGACTTTTTTTAGCATCTTTAGCAGAAGTATTGCTTCTCTTTCTATCTGCATTTCCGCTTGGGCGGCGTTTTCGTCTTCTGCGTTTGTTTCTTTCGATAGGAGCCAAAGAATCCAACTCAATCCCCCCTACACCATCTTCAAATCCAATCTCCGCTACATAAGAATTAATCACCGCATAAGAAACCAAGGTTTCTGGGGATTTCCCCTCCTTGTTCATTTCAATGATTTCATTCACTCGATCCACACTAATCGAATGTACTTTATTGGTTTCCATGAGGGAATACCACATCTTTCGTTTGAAAATATCAGTTTTAATCAACCGTGCTCTACCCTGTTGGGTTTCAATGAAATCTGCATTTTTGGGAAAGCCCTTCAATGCCTCCATGTACATATTCAACTCAAAATTAAGGCAACATTTAAGCCGTCCACATTGTCCAGATAGTTTGGATTGATTGATGGCTAAGTTTTGATAGCGAGCAGCCGTGGTCGAAACCGATTTGAATTTGGTAAGCCACGTAGAACAACACAATTCCCTTCCACAAGAGCCAATTCCACCAATACGGCTGGCTTCTTGGCGGGCACCTATTTGTCGCATTTCGATTTTGACCCTAAATTCCTTCGCCAACAATTTGATGAGTTCCCGAAAATCAATGCGGTCGTCTGCCGTATAGTAAAAAGTGGCTTTCCTACCATCTCCTTGATATTCAACATCTCCGACTTTCATCTGCAAATCAAGTCTGCGGGAAATCACCCTCGCCATCAACATCGTTTCATACTCCCTGCTCTTTGCATCTTCAAATCGTTCCATATCTCGCATGCTTGCCAAGCGCATGATTCGTGGCAATTCTGCATCCAATGGTACATTTCGTTTTTTCATTTGCAAACGCACCAACTCTCCACTCAAACTAATTCGACCAATATCGTGACCGCCTGTTGCAGCTTCTACTACTATCGTATCTCCAGTGTGACAATCAATGTTGTTTGTATTGCGGTAAAATGCCTTTCGACTTCCGTTTTTGAAGCTAACCTCTACTACCTTGAAAGGGTCTTGTTGTACACTATAAGGTAAATCTGCCAACCAATCGTAAACATTCAATCTGTTACAACCACCTGTAGTACAATCACCATTACTCGCACAGCCAGCAGGTTTTCCATCCTTTGTTTTCGACTTATTGCTGCAAGTACTGCATCCCATAACTTTTACTATTTATATAGAGTCGAATATTGAAGAACATCTTGGGTAAGAACGAATAGATTTTTATACACCTATTCCAGTAATTCTTTGGGTGGGTAATCATATAGCTTCAACAAATGCCTCTGTAAAAAAGGCATTTGCAGTATAAGTTTCATTGTATGAAATCAAAACAAACGAGATTAAAACCAAATCAATCCGCACTTATTAGAGATAAAACCTTCGTCGTCAATACCTTCCTACTTAATCTCTATTTTTCTCTAAATCCAATTCTTTGGGTGGTTTTTTCACTCACTCTATATAAAAATTAATATGTCTATTAATCCAATCCCTCTATTTACTGCTTTGCTTCAAAATTCGATATCTGTCGTGAAATAAAATAATGCATTCAAATCCTACTAATTACACTCTCTGAATGCATAAGAGGTAATGCTATATATTGAAACCCCATTAAGGGGGTTATTGTCTATGGAATACTTCAAAATAAGTTTACAAATATGGCTTCGTAAAAACGGATATTGAAGTGTTTTTTCTCAATTTAATTTTCATTCATTCCAAACCCATTAACTCATCACCATTCGATAATGCTCTGCAATCTGAATAGATAGGTGCAAAAACAATATTTTCGGGTTCGCATTTCGTTCGACATGATACGAAGCATCGTCCAAAAGTTGGATGATGGCTTCAAAATGCTCCAAAGTCATTTTTTCCATCAACTGATGAGCAAATTGAAGTTCTTGCTTACCCAAGGCATTTGTTTTTGTTTGCCCCAATTTCAGTAAAAAACATTGCCTCAAAAAATACAAAGCATATTTAATGAAGTTTTTCTGGTTTTCACGCCCCAATTTAGCAATTTCTTCGACCCATTGCAATAAAACACCCGCTTGATTTGACAAACAAGCTCCCAACCACCTGATTAACAGTTCTTGGTTGTCATTATTGCTGTTCGACAACAAATCCAAAGCCTTATTATAATTTCCTTCTGCGAGTATCGCCACTTGTCGAGCAGCATTCTCACTGATTTGATGCCGTTCTACCAATGCTTCCGCAATTTCAGAATCAGGCAAGCGGTAAATCCGCAATTGTTGTGTTCTTGATAAAATTGTATTTAGAATCAAATTAGCGTTTTCTGCTACCAACAAAAAAACCGTGTTGGCAGGAGGTTCTTCAATCAGCTTCAATAAGCGATTTCCTTCTTTGCCCAAATATTCAGGCATCCAGATAATCAGTACCTTGTAAACAGACTCATAGGCACGCAAACTCAACTTTCGGATGATTGCCTCGCACTCTTCCCTCGTAATGTTTCCCTGTTTATTTTCTGCCTTGATGTATTGCAGCCATTGATACACATTCATATAAGGCTGCTCTTCTAAAGCTGACCTCCACTCCTTCAAGAAATGCGTACTTTGCATTTTACTGCCCACAGTAGGATAGGAAAAGTGAATATCAGGGTGCATCAACTTATTGGCTTTGATACAACTACGGCAAGTCCCACAAGCATCTTCGGCACCTCTATTTCGGCATTGCAGGTACTGAGCATACGCAATAGCCAAAGCCAAATTGCCACTGCCTTCTGCTCCCAAAAACAACTGTGCATGACTCACCTGGTCGTTTTGTGCGCTTTTGAGCAAATAACGTTTGATATTCTCTTGTCCTATGACATCTTTAAATTGCAAGTTGTTGGCTATTTATTTTAAAATCGTAAAAATTTGACAGTGAATCAATTGGCAAATAAACAAAGCATTGTCTCCTATTCACCATTCAATTACTAAACCATCCTTTTCTTTTGATGTTAATTAATTGGATAAAAAAAAAGAACGTATAAAGATATGAAAGTTTCGGTTTTTAGAAAAGCTCACTTCAACGCTGCACATCGACTACACAATCCCAATTGGAGTGACGAAAAAAACAAAGCTATTTTTGGGTTGTGCAATAACCCCAATTATCATGGACACAATTACGAAATGGAAGTAAAGGTGATTGGCGAAATTGACCCAGAAACGGGCTATGTCATCGACATGAAAATATTGAAGGACATTATCAAAGAAGAGGTCGAAGACCGTTTTGACCACCAAAACCTCAACTTAGATACCGAAGATTTCAAAAACCTCAACCCTACTGCCGAAAACATTGTCGTTGTGATTTGGAATCGCATACGCACACGATTGCCTGAGCATTTAGACTTGGCAGTTCGATTGTATGAGACTCCAAGGAATTTCGTGGAATTTCCTGCTTGATGGATTAGTGACTGGTAACTGGTAACTGGTAACTGGTAACTGGTATAATAAAAAAAACATTAACCTATTCACAACCAAGTAATGATCACCAATTACCAGTCACTAATTTACTAATCACCAACTACATATGCAAAGCACGATTCTCAGTAGCCGCCAAACAAGCTTCTTTCATCGCTTCGGTATAGGTAGGATGTGCGTGGCTCATGCGTCCGATATCTTCGGCAGAAGCACGGTATTCCATCGCAATCACCGCCTCTGCAATCAAGTCTGCAATACGAGGACCAATCATGTGAACGCCCAGAATTTCGTCTGTTTCTTTGTCCGCCAAGACCTTCACAAAACCATCTGTATCCATGCTCGCTCTCGCACGACCGCTTGCCGCAAAAGGAAATTTCCCAGTTTTGTAGGCACGACCTTGCTCCTTCAATTGCTGCTCGGTATAACCGACTCCTGCTACTTCTGGCCAAGTATAAACCACGCCAGGGATGAGTAAATAATTGATGTGTGGTTTTTGTCCTGCAATCGTTTCCGCCACAAAAACACCTTCTTCCTCCGCTTTGTGCGCCAACATTGCGCCTTCAATCACATCACCAATGGCATAGACTCCTTCTACACTCGTTTGTAGGTGTTTGTCGACAGGGATTTGCTTGCGTTTGTTGGTTTCGATGCCAATGTTCTCCAAGCCCAAATTGTCGGTATAAGGACGGCGACCTACAGACACCAAGCAGTAATCTGCCTCGATGTTGATTTCGTCTCCTTTCTTATTCCCCTTTGCAGTAATGGACACTACATCGCCTTGATTTTCAACTTTGGTTACGCCATAATTGAGATAGTGTTTGATTCCCAGTTTTTTGAGGGAACGGAAAAGGGTTTTGCCCAATTCAGTATCCATTCCTGCAATCAAGTTGGGCATGTACTCTATGATGGTCACCTCTGTTCCCAATCGTGCATAGACCGAACCCATTTCACAACCAATCACACCGCCACCAATCACGACCATTCGCTTAGGGATTTCCTTCAAAACCAATGCTTCGGTGGAAGTAATCACCCGTTTTTTGTCGATTTGGATGAAAGGCAAACTTGAAGGCTTGGAGCCTGTGGCGATGATAACTTTGTCAGTTTCGATTTCTTCTTTGCTGCCATCGTCTTTGGCTATCGATATTTTGTTTTTGGTCACAAAAGAACCATGTCCGTGATGGACAGTGATTTCGTTTTTGTTCATCAAGTAGTCAATCCCCTGCACGTTTTGTTGCACCACATCTCCCTTGCGCTTGATCATTTGCTCAAAATTCACACTCACTTCACTGACTTCAATACCGTGGGTTTTGAAGGTGTGGGTGGCATTGTGGTAATGCTCTGTGGAATCCAATAGGGCTTTGGAGGGAATACATCCTACATTCAAGCAGGTTTTGCCCAAAGTTGG
>JBGCDY010000440.1:0-14444 GCA_045105835.1 Chitinophagales bacterium | reverse complement strand
AACACTTATCCATCCCCATTGAAGGTTTGATGGACGGATTGTATTATGTGCATTGGAGTGGAGAGGATGGAGAAGCAAGTGTGGAATCTTTGGTGATTCATAGATAGAAAATAAATGAATAACTTTGTGGAAAGCCGAATGTCTCTTTTAAGGGAATTCGGCTTTTTCTTGTATTGGACTGTTTTGAAGAAGCCCAAAATAAGCTTACCTTGCAACAAACAAGTATTTGTAAAACTTCTTTTATGAGCAATCAAAAAAACACAGAACTAATTCCTCCCCCAATCGCCAATCACTACTATACCTACCTCTACGCCACCTTCGAAAAAAAACTTCCCAAAGTAGAATTGATTGTCGAGATGGGGCTGTTGTACCACAATATTTTGATACAATTGACGGAAAACCAACCGCAAGTATTCAGTTCGGACTATGAGCGTTCGGTAGTAGTCATTGACCAATTTGATTTGCCAGAAGAACTAAAAAGCAATCTTCGCACATGGGGCTATGTGAGCTCACGGGTCAATAGCAACAAACAAAAAGAAGCAGATTTAGATTATGGAGATATTCAGCAAGGAGTGCTTACACTCAGCCATTTAATTGCCTATTTCTCAACAGTTCCCATTCCTGAAATATTGGTGACTGTATATGAAAGCTTCAATCCCGATGCCAAGCGAATCCCCAGTTTTGTAAAGGTAGAACACATTGATTATCTGCAAGGAATGGTCTTGGAGGTGGGAGAACTGCAAATGGCCCGAAACGAAAGACGCTACTTTCAACTCACTTGTGCGTCACAAGAATACGGCAAGATTAACATCTATTTGTGGGAAGAATTCATCTATCTTCATTCACTCGTTTGGGAATATGCCCGCATCCATTTTACCCATCTCGACATTGAAGAAAGCAACTTACAAACAACCGAACCCATCTACAAAATCAGCCGAGAAAGTTTGGTCACACTTGACCCTGATTTTTTGATAGATGCTACTTCAATGGCAAATTGCAGCCTGCGAGAAGGGGTGAATGGGCTGATGATGATTCTTCAAAAATTTGCAGGAATGCCCACCAATTATTATTTCATGCGAGGGAGCATCGTCAATAATTATTTGGATGAGGTGATGGCAGGTAATCCTGCGCCCCCTTTGATGGATATGTTTTCGGAATACATCCAAAAGAAGCCCACTTATTCCTTGATATTCACTAACGATGATTATAGAAAACTCCGCAAGGAAACCGAGTATCATTTTGCGACCCTTCAAAATGAGTACGTTCAACAATTGCAGAAAAAAGCACTCTCTTTTGAGCCTACTTTTCTTTCCGAAAAATTCGGCATACGAGGGCGTTTGGACATGTTGGTAACTTATCCCGATGAACCCAACCGTAAGGACGTTATCGAACTCAAAACAAGCAAAGACCCACTTCAATATGGTCGGAATGTAAACTACAAGGATTCACTTCAGGCAATTGCCTATAACCTACTCCTCGACACGATTGACCCCAAACATACAGGAGTCAGTTACATCCTTTATTCGAGTTCGCTCAAAGGCAAAAATCCCCTGCGAAACGTTCCCAATGATGTACCGTCCAAACGCCGCCTACTGAAGCTCAGAAATGCAATGGTTACTTATGAATACCAACTGAGCCACAATCCCCAACAAGTGATTCAATTGCTTCGATTGGAGAGTTTTAGGCAGCAGTCTTTGTGGGAAAGTGAAAGGAACAAAATCCGCAATTTTCGGACTACTTTGGACAGTTCACAGACTTTGGAACTGACCTATTTTTATGAATTTGTAGGATTCATCGCCAGAGAACACCGCAGTTCTAAAATCGGCAAAAGACATGAAAAAGGCAACGATGGTTTTGCTTCCCTGTGGAACAAGCCTTTAAAGGTCAAAGAGCAAGACTATACCGTTTTGGCTTTTTTGGAATATACCCATATTGAAGAAACTGATGCAGGAATCCTCGAAGTTCACTTCAATAAAACAGCCAAGACCTTAGAAGTTTCTCGTTTTAGGGTCGGAGATTTTGTCTTATTGTATCCACAAGAAACGGATGGTTCATTGAAACCTACACGCCATCAAATTTTGAAGGCGACTATCAAAAAAGTGGGCAAAAATAGCTTGGCGCTCAGTCCTGTGAATGTCCATGTCAAAGGAGGGCATTTTGAAACACATAGCCGCTGGGCAGTAGAAACAGAGTCGACCAATATGAGTTATGATGCGATGTATCAACTTTTACATCAGTTTTTGAGCCTCATGCCCTTCAAAAAGGAACTGCTTTTGGGAACTCGTCAACCTACCTTTGGAGAACTGCCTACAGTTACGTTTCCCAACTTAAAAGACAGTCAAAACAAATTGGTTCAGAAGGCTTTGGCTGCAAAGGATTATTTTTTGCTGCAAGGCCCTCCTGGTACGGGGAAGACGAAGGTGATGCTCAAAAATTTGGTGGCAGAACTGCTCAAAGACCCCAAAGAAAAAATCCTTTTGTTGGCTTATACCAATCGGGCGGTGGACGAAATGTGTGGCGCAATTAAGGAGATTCCCGATACACCCAAATTTTTCCGATTGGGTTTTGCACACGCTACAGAACATCCCGATGTGGTCTTGTCCAAGTTTGCGAAAGCGAACAATCTCAAAGTATTGAAGGAGTCGATTGAAGAGTGTAGAGTTTTTATCACCACTGTTTTGACCTACCAACGCAGCACCGAATTGCGCCATTTTTTGGAGGTCAAAAGAGGAACAAACTCTGCCATACAAGGAGACAAGTTCAAAATTACGACGATTGTGGACGAAGCTTCACAACTTTTAGAGCCGCAAATAGTGGGGATTTTGGGAAATACCGACCGATTTATTTTGATTGGTGACGAAAAACAATTGCCTGCGATTGTGCTGCAACATGCAGAAACTGCGGCGACGGATAAAGAAGTGTTGCACGAAATAGAATTGAAGCGATTGTCGGATTCTTTGTTCGAGAGATTGTTGAAGCGCTGCAAAAAAATGGGATGGACGGATGCTTATGGAATGCTGGAGTATCAAGGTCGAATGCACGAGCAAATTGCAGCTTTTCCCAACCAATACTTTTACAATGGAGAATTGAAGAATTTCTTGCCCAAACAAGAAATTCCCGTTCCTGATTATCTGCAAAATGTAGCGGATATGCCCAAATTTTTGAAGGTTTTGCAGCAGCACAGAAGTATTTTCATCAAGACAGATACCGAAGCCGAACGCAACCGAAACATAGAGGAAGCCAAAACGGTGGTTTGGTTGTTGAATCAACTCGCTCCTCTATTTGCACCAGAAGATTTGAAGGATGCGATTGGAGTGATTACTCCTTATCGAGCGCAAATTGCAGAAATTAGACGGCAATTGGATGAAGGTGCTTATCCCGAGATTACGGTAGATACAGTGGAACGTTATCAGGGTGGTCAAAAACGGATTGTCATTGTTTCTTTTGGGGTGAATGATTTTTCTCAATTGCGTTATTTATCGGTTTTGAATGAGGACAAAACGGTGGACAAACGTTTGAACGTGACCTTGACCCGAGCGCAAGACCACTTAATTTTGATTGGGAATACGGATGTTCTTCAACACAACCCCATCTACCACAAATTGGTGAAACATTACAGCGACCAGAATTTGATTTTTGCTGCGCCAAAATCAGTAAAAGGAGAGAAATAGAGTTTTGAGTTAATGAAATAAAAAAAGGCGATTGAAGTATAACTTCAATCGCCTTTTTAATTTGGTCAATGAGGTAAAAACTACAACGTTTTTACCTCATTTTGTATGTTCAAAATTATCTAATCAATGTAATCGAACCCGCAAGGATTTCGGTCGTATTGGTACCATTCAAACTGTACTCTACGACATAAGCGTAAGCACCCAATTCGGCAGGTTCGCCTAAATAGAAACCATCCCAACCTTGTTCAGGCACATCTGTTTCGAAGACTTTCTCTCCCCAACGGCTGTAAATTCTGAATCCTATCAACTCAAAGTTGAAACCAACAGGGAAGATAACATCGTTGAAGCCATCACTATTTGGTGAGAATGCATTCGGCATGGTAATTTGCCCTGTAGGTAATACAATGATTTCTACAGTAGACACATCCGAACAATTGTCGCTACTTGCCAATTGGTAAGTAGTGGTTTCCAAAGGAGTGACAAGAGGAGATTGAAGAGCAGCTTCTGCTTCGTCCAAACCTGCTCTCACAGGATCAAACCCATCTACTACTGTCCAAATGTAACTATTATCGGTCAAACCACCTGTACCTTGTAAGTTGATGCTTTCCCCTTCAGTAATAGTATCACTTGGTCCTGCATCCATATTGACTTCTGGCATGACTTCAATAGTGATTTGGTCGCTTACTGTACCACATTCATCATCGGCAGTCAGGGTCAAAACGATTGGTCCCACTTCTCCTTCTGCAGGACGGTATTCGGTGATCAAATCGCCCACACTTTCGAAGCTACCCAAACCACCTGACCAGCTTACATTGTTGATGTCGCCAATTCCTATGTTTGCACCTGCAATCGGAATCGAAATACCTGGGCAAACTGGAATGGTTGGGTCAAAGCCCAATTCAGCAGTTGATTGTTTGACGAGTAGGTCAAAACTTGCAGATGGACTGCCACAACCTTCTACACTCATGGTTAGAGTCACTGTTCCTACATCACTTGCATCTGGTTGGTAGCTTGTTTCGAGGCTGCTGGCATCAGTAAATGTACCATTTCCAGAACTCGTCCAAGTAATACCCAAAGCATTTTCAGCAGTTGCTCCTGTCACATCAAACAATGCATTGGAGCAAGTTTCACCTGGTTGAGGAACAAGCGCAGTGGCTACTGGCTCTAAATCTACAAATACTTCAGAAGTAGAAGAACAACCATTTTCGTTGATAACGGTAACGGTATAAGTAGTTGGCTCGTTTGGTCTTGCGACTGGGTTGGCAATGTTTGGATTGTCCAAAGTACCTGTTGGGTCGTCCCAAATGTATTGTGTACCACCTGTTGCTGTAAGCGGGAAGTCATCACCCACACAGATTCTACCAGGCTCACCTGCATCTGCTTGTGGCAAGTCATTGACGACTACAGTCACTTGTGTTTCACCACTACATCCTTGGTCATCAGTACCTACAATGGTGTAAGTCGTGGTAATGGCAGGAGTCGCAATTACTGAATTTCCAGTCGTTGCACTCAAAGCACTGAGGTCATCACCTGTCCAAGTGTAGTTTTGTGCACCCGCAACAGTTAAGGTTGCGCCATCCGCATCTCCGATACAAATCTCTTGGCTCGGAGCATCCAACAACAATTCATCACTAACAGCAATCATCACTTCGGCAGAAGAAGTACAACCATTGATACTTGTTCCTACAACCGTGTAGGTTGTTCCTGCAATTGGGGAAGCAGTCACCGTGCCACCTGTTGTGCCACTCAAAGAACCATTAGGATCAATCCATTCGTAAGTATCTGCCCCTGTTGCAGTAATTTCGGTAGAACCATCTTTACAAATCTGGAGTAATTGTGGTACAATTACTTCTGGTTCTGCATAGACTTCAATTTCCACATCTGCTGTTGCAGTACAACCATTGATGTTTGTGGTAACGATGTAGGTGTAAAGACCTGGCGTTACGGGTTGGATGCTGACACTTGGTCCTGTTCCAGTCACACCTTCACCTTCCCAAGTATAGTTTCCTGTACCCGTTGCAGTCAAAGAAGTATTGTCACCCGTACAGAAACCTGTTTGAGCAGCCGCCAAAGCAACCTCTGGATCTAAGACATCTACCGTCACTTCTCCTTCAGTCGTACAACCGTTCGCGCTGGTCGCAATCACAGTATAAGTAGTCGTCACATCTGGAGAAACATTCAACAATTCTCCATCACCCGTTACATCCGTTGTAGACCATTCAAAACTCACTGCACCTGTTGCCATAATGCTCGTGCTGCTACCAAAGCAAATTTCGTCATCGTCGGTCGTTACACTCAATTGAATCGGTTCTTCTACCTCAACAGTCACTTGTGATACATTGCTACAACCGTTGGCATCCGTACCAATGACATCATAAGTAGTCGTGGTAATAGGCGACACATTTAAGTTGCCCACAGATTCACCACCCAATGTCCATTCGTAATCCACACCACCTGTTGCAGTCAAAGAAAATTCGTCTCCTACACAAAGGGTTGGAGCGAGGTCTGCTTCAATAGTTGGTAGGTCGTTGATAACGACAGAGAAGGTAGTATTTCCAGAACACTCTCCATTTGCACCTACTAGAGTGTACTCATAAGTACCTGCTGCATTGATATCTACCTCGACACTTCCGCCAGTAGTAGTACTCAATCCTGGTCCATCCCAAGTAAATTCTGTTGCACCACCTGCTTGTAAAGTAATGGTCTCACCAATACACAATTCAGGATTTGCAGGAGAAACGGTAATACTCAAGGCATCTTCGATGCTAATCATTGCTTGTGTTTCAGCCGAACAACCTGCAGTAGTTGTACCTGTAATGGTAAAGTTCACAGGAGTTGCATTGGTAGGAGAAACGGTAACAGAGCTACATTCTGGATTATTACAGGTCAAAATGTTGTTTGGAGTCCAATTGTAAGTCATACCTTCTGTGACTGTACTCGAAACGGTCATAATGGTACTTCCGTCTGGACAAGCCACACCGTCTTGTGCTTCCAATACGGGGTCTTCACTGAAATCAACCGAAGCAACTGCTTCATCCGTACATCCATCAGGAGTCTCAACAATCACCGTATAGGTCATGTTTTGAGTTGGAATGATTACTGTTTGTCCCGTAGAGTTTTGTGCTATTTCTGCGCCCGTTTGGTCGTAGAAAGTATAGGTATTGTTGGGGTTTCCACCCGCTTGTAATACAACTGCGGTACCTGGACAAACTGCCTCTGGCGTCGCCGTAAGGTCGGCAACTGCAGGTTGGGAAATGACAATAGTTACTTGTTCAGTTGCAGAACAACCATTGTTGTCAGTAATAACTACCTCGTAACTGGTAGTTGTCGTAGGGAATACAGTAGGGGTTGCACTGGTTGGGTCATCCATGCTGTCGGCATTGTTCCATTGGTAAGTCGCTCCCACGCCGCCATCTGCAACGAGTTCGGTACTTTCCCCTTCACAAATGCTGGCATCTCCACCTGCACTGACAAGTGGTGTGTTTACTGCCAATTCAGCCGTTGTTTCGGCTCTACAACCATTTTCACTGATTCCTACAATATTGAAGGACGCATTTGCAGTAGCAGTAATTTCTACCACTCCATTTTCATTACTCAATATTTGGAAACTTCCACCACTGACTTCTTCAAAGTCATAGGTATCAGCACCTGTCAAAGTATAGGTTGCTGTTTCGCCAGGACAAAGAGAGACAAATGGAGGGTCTACACTGATTTCAATAGGAGGGAAGACGTTTACGGTCACAAATACAGTTTCTTCACATCCTTGAGCATTGACTACCTGAACACTGTATGGAGTCGTCTCAGAAGGAGTAGCCGTTACAGTACCTGAAGTAGTGGAAGACAAACCTGTTGGTGGATCCCAAAGGTAAGTTGCTCCTTCACCTGCATCAATGGTTAATGTCGCTGGATCATCCGCTCCACAAGTAAATGGATCTGGTGGAATCTGTACTTGGATATTGGCGACCTCAACGGTTACCTCTGCAGTTGAGGTACAATTACCACCCGCATCATAACCTGTTACGATATAAGTCGTTGTTGAAGTAGGCGTTGCTGTTTGTGTAGCACCTGTTGTACCTGCCAAACCATTTGCTTGTGTCCATTCAAAAGTAGCAATTCCTGTTCCCGAAGCTTCTAATTGTATTTCTTCGCCATCACAGATTTGAGCCGCACTTGCTGCCAAGGCTACTTCTACTTCAATGATTTCGATAGTTGTAGGTAGAATCACAGGACAATCTGTTCCAACTTCTAAACTATAAGTAGTCGTAGAAGATGGGCTGACTGTAAGAGAAGCACCTGAGGTCACAAAACCACCACTGCTATCTGTCCATGTCATCGCAAAACCATCGCCTCCTTCTGCTGTAATGGTCACTTCTTCGCCATTACAAGCTGCTACGGTTTCTACCAATGTTACTTCTGGGTATTGATTGACTTCCACCAATACTTCCTGCTGGACTTCACACCCACCAATAAGATCAATAGCAATTAATGTATAAGTAGTAGGTTCGTCAATTGTCACCTCTGTACTACTGCTGTTTGGATTGGAAAGCCCTGTTGTAGGAATCCATTCATAAGAGAAATCTCCACTGCCAGCTGCTATATCGGCCGTCAAAGTGGCTGATTCTCCAGCACATACAACGGGCGAGTTTATAGCCAATTCAGGTTCTTGAATCACCTGAACCATAAACGTAGTTTCCCCTGTGCATATTCCTGCTGCATCTGTACCCACTACAGTATATTCAAATTCATTATTGGCTGAATTTGGAATAAAGAGTGCTGAACTTGCTCCAGGATTGGCAATCAAACTTCCCCCACCTGATGCTGTCCATGTATATGTCTCTGCACCAAAAGCATTGATGGTGAAAGGGGTTAATTGTTCATTTAGGTCAAGACACAATATTTCTGGAGCATCTACGGTGATTTCTAAATTTTCACCTACTGCAACCGAAATACTTTGAGGAGGTGTACATCCCAATGGAGTGACAGCGGTTACGGTATAAGTAAATCCATCACTTGGAGGAGTTGCCGTCACAATAGAACCGTCAGCACTGTTCATAGTAAATGCACCTGCTGGTTCCCAAACGAAAGTGACTCCTGTAATCGGCTCAATTGCCAAATCAACGGAAGTAATATCTCCACATATTACAGGGCTTTCGGTGATAAATTGGATTTCACGAATCGGCTCAATTGCAGCCAATACAGGAATGGTATCAAAACAATTGTTGGTTTGAGCGACCAATTGGAAAGTTGTATTTTCTTCAACAACTGGATTGTAGGTTTGGCTTGTACTCAAGACATTTCCATCTGCATCCAACCATTGGTATTGTTGTCCACCTTGTCCTACCAAAGTAGCCGCTTCTCCTGCACAAACAGTTTGTACTGGATTGAATGCTGCATCAACTTGGTCTACGACAAGTGTGACAGACTTAGGGTTAGGACAAGCGACATCCAATGCCACAACTGTATAAGTAGTCGTCACAGAAGGATTGACTTCAATGCTCGGGCCATTACCTGCAGGTAGTCCATTGGTTTTTGTCCAAACAAAATTGTTTCCATCGCCAGATGCTACAGAAAGCGTAGCGAAATCACCTGGGCAAATAGGATCAACAGGTTCGAGACTCAAATCAGCCCAATCTACTGTTACTTCAACAGGGAATTCTTCTGCACACCCAGGACCAGAACTTACAATAACATTGTAGATATAAGTCGCTCCATCGTTATTAGGTGGGGTAAAAGTAGGATTCGGACAATCAATACAACTTAGATTTTGTGCATCTTGACCATCAGGCGTGAGCCATTCATACTCAAGACCTCCTGAGGCAGATAAAGTAGCTGTTTGGTTTGCACAAAGATTAAAGTCAGGAAGGGCATCAAAATTAGCCGTATTGGGATCGACATTGATTGTGATGGATTCTTGATCAGAACAAATTGTTCCCTCATAGCCAATGATGAAAGTATAAGTAGAGGTTTCGGTAATGGTCGCAATAGGATCCAGACAGTCGTTACAGCTGAGTCCTGCTGATGGTTCCCAACGGATATAAAACCGTTCTTGTTCCAAGTTCAATCCATTGGATTCCCATCCATAGAGTTGCACTTCTGTACCCGCATCACAGATGTCGATATCCTCAGGCACTACAGCACTGATTTCATCGTAGATCCAAAAAGTATCTACGGCATAAGGAACGGTACTACAAGAAGCGAAGAAGGCAAAAGTGATGTATTCATCCTCTTCTGCGACACCATCTACAATGGGATATATTTCAATGGTTGCATCGGTTCCATTTTCAGGAATTTCAACAGAGCCTGCGGATAAGGTATAATCCAAGAAGAGCTGTGCTGTTCCTCCGACAACGATTGCATCTGGATTGTTTATATTTTGAGCGGTAACCAAAGGCAGACTGTAACCATCCTCGGTAGGAAACTCTGTTCGGAAAGTCACTTCCCCAACTCCACAGTTTTCTACGACAAAGTCAAGTTCTTCTACTTCCGAGATATCCGAGATAGGTGGCTCAACAAAGAAAGTATTACTAATAAAACTTCCTTCTTCTAAGAATACACCAGAATCCCAAGCACCATCACCCACATCTGCCACTCCAAGTGACAGGTGATAGGTATTACAAGGAGTTACTTTTGCCTTGGCGGTCAAATTGGTTGTGAAACCATCATATTGTATATGTTGCCCGCCTGTATTGTCTATATAAAACTCATTATAGGCTGTATGGTTTAGGGTATTAACTGCTATGGGGATAGCAAGATCATTCCCTGGTATTGTAGCGATATTTCGCTCAATAACCGTCATTTCTGGAGGATATTCAGGTAAGCCATCAATAATGAACGCAAAGATGTCGTTAAACTGAGAGCCCACATATTCAGGGTACTCCTCTGATCCATATATAAAGTTGAACTTGATGGTATCTCCTTGTGGAGTGAAGTCAAACTCCAAAATACAGGCATTGTATGTATCACCATAGGTATTTGGAAATTCTTCTAAGAGGTCAGATCCTGGTCCACCACCTGCGGTAGCACTACCAGAGTTGTTTGGACTTAATGCAACGGTAGTAGTTCCGCTTGTCAAAAGGATTCCCGAACCCATCGGAAAACCAGCAGCGGTTCCACCGAAGAAGTAGCCTGCACCATTTTCCCCACAGGTCAATTGGGCATTGGTGATATCCAAACCATAGCCCACCAATCGCTGTGCAAGTGTATCGGCGATGAGTGGAGGAGAATTAATGACTCCAATTTGTGCAAGTATTGGAGTACACAATAAGAGCGAGAGTATTAGTGTATAAACTCTTTTCATAAGAAAAAATTTAGTGATATTAACAAATATATTTTATTCTTTTTGTTTTAAATTTTGATAGTAAATGCCATTTTTTGAAGCGCAAATTAGAGTAACAACTTCAAATGATATTCACCTCTTTTTCTATTTCAATATCAAATTTCTCTTTGACAGATAGTTGAATTTTGTCCGCCAAAGCTGCAATTTCCTTTCCAGTAGCATTTCCATAATTGACCAAGACCAAGGCTTGGTTTTTATATGCTCCTGTTTGTCCGACTTTTTTTCCTTTCCAGCCACACTGTTCGATTAGCCAACCAGTAGGAACTTTTACCGAATTTTCATCTACTGGATAATGAGGAATAGATGGAAATTGCTCTAATAATTTTTCAAAGAACATAGGGGAGACTATGGCATTCTTAAAAAAGCTGCCTGCGTTGCCTATTTTTTTTGGATTTGGGAGCTTTTTTTCTCGAATTGCACAAATAGCATTACTTATTGCCTTGATAGTCAATTTTTCGGTCTTCATATATTCCAACTGTTGCCGTATAACACCATAATCAAGCTTATATTGCGGTGTTTTATGCAGTTTTAAAGTCACCGAAAAGACAAAGTATTGCCCTTTTAATGCTTTTTTGAAGACACTTTGTCTGTATCCAAATCCACAATCTGCCACTTCAAATCGATGTACTTCTCCACTTTCAAGGTGAATTGCCTCCAATTCACTAAAGACATCTTTCAATTCTACGCCATAAGCCCCAATGTTTTGGATAGGGGCAGCCCCGACAGAGCCAGGAATTAAGGAGAGGTTTTCTATCCCCGACCAATTTTGTTCCACACAATGAATCACGAACTCATGCCAGTTTTCGCCACTGTAAGCTTTGACCCATACTTCCTCTTCGGTTTCTTTCACTTTTTCAATTCCCTTGATGGCATTGAAAAGTAGCAGCCCCTCAAAATTTTGAGTAATCAGGACATTACTTCCCCCGCCAAGTATTAATTTGGGGTTTTGTTGGTAAATGGGGGTGTTTAATAAACTTTGAAGGTCTTCCAGTTTTTCGATGCAAGCGAAATACTTTGCAGTCGCTTCAATACCGAAAGTATTGAAGGGTTTTAGAGAAATATTTTGTTCAATGGTCATTTATATCTGATATAAAAACTGCAAGATTATAAAGGATATGTCCAATTGGGGAATGCTGAAAGCTGAGGTGAATGGTAGATTGAAGTATTTGAATAATGGGAAGTTTATTCTTTCCTCTCACCTTATCTCAGCATTATTGGTCTTGCAAATTACAAAATATACTCCTGAAAAAAAGCGAAATAAAGAAGATTTGAAAAATTGGCGACTATCAAAGCTTGGTAAAATGGTATTTCTATCAAAAAAAAAATGACAATCAAAATAATTATTGATTGTCATTTTAGGATTTAAATCCGTTGATGTTTCATAGGGTCATTGAATAGGTTCAATGTCGGTAATAAAATAATTGGTGTCTCCTTGCCACGGAAAAGACCGAATGATCTCTTCATAATTCAGACTCACTCGTTTGCCTTCAAACTCCTGCATCTTTTGGAAAACTGCATCATCACTCACCGAAAACTCCCATATATCATTGCCCACAATAGCTGTCACATCACCCGCAGAGCCTACGCCCCCCAAGTTTAGTTGTCCTTCATAGGTTTTAAAAACAAATCCTTTTTTAGAGATTTTGATAAGGTAGCCTGCTCTTGTGCCTTCGCTGTAGGTCATACTGGATACACCAAAAAAACTTGCAGCGCCTACTAATAAAACTAAGAAAAGAATTAAGCCCATCCGTTTAAAAAAGGATTTTGCACCCTTCTTTTTGCTCGTAGTGGAGCTTGGTTTACTATCCTTGTTGGGTTCTTTTGCAGTGGAACTCATTGATTGTCATTTTTTAATTAAACAAAATGTAGAGAGAATTGTATTTTTTTACCTCATTAAAGTCTTATTTTTTAAGACTTTAAAATTGAAGTGGTTACTGTTGATTGAAGCTGAAAAATAGGTGTGTGATTTTACACAAGTTTTAGTATTCAACCATTACTTAGACGCTGTTTCTGTATTTTGTAACACAAAATGGTCAAAGCATGTTTTGAAGAGTCGATTAATGTGATGACTTCAATTTTCTTCCAGTTTCTAAAAAATAATTAATAGACTCTTCCCAATCCTTCAATTCATACTGGTATTTCGCCTTCAATGCCTTTTTATTTCGTTTGTTCCCCTTGGAAGTCAATCCAATGTAGGTGTATGTGACTTCAACGGCTGTTTTGGTAAGGTCTCCTTCCATTGACCTGCATTGAACATCAATCGTCCAAGTGCGGTTCTTTGAAGAAACCGTATAGACCACCTGTTTTTCTTCAAAATTCAAATAAGAAATCACCCAAAGGTAGGCTGTTTTTCCGTTTTTGAAACCATAGGTTTTGAAGACCATATTCCTCTCCAATTCTCCTGTTTCGGAATACACGACTTCTGGATTCCAAGCATCCGCCCATTTTTTTTCTGCAATAGGTCCAAATAAAGGAAATACAGCATCAGGTGTTGAGTGAAGGTAAATGGTAGCTGTTTGGGTGATTCGACTTGGAAGAAATTTTTCTGTCTTTTTACTCATAATGTTTGAATTATAGCATCGTATGAAATAAAGTAGGTTTTGAGGTGCTGTCTCTCACAAAAGTAGAAGGTATTAATCAGAAAACAAATAGCTTGGGAGTGAATAGAAATTAAAATACCGTATTAAAAGGAAAAAGCATTGCGAATGAATATTTTATCTTTGAAATAAATGATTGTTAATTTCGCTTCAATAGGGTGAGTGAAATAGAAGTATTTCATTTGGTGTTTGTTTTGAAGCACTACATAAAGGCTCAAAAACAAGTGTCACAAAAATGTCTGTACTCTTGATATGCCATCACAATATTATTTGTTCAAAATAAGTATTGCTATTTATTTTTTTGCTTACTTTGTAAAAAACAAAAAAAAAGCGAATTATGCTCAAAATTCTTCCGTCTTTTTTGGTAGCACTCTTTTTTTTGGTGGCTTGTGTGAGTGATAGCGAAGATACAAGCACAGAGGAGAAAAATCAGTTGACCATCAAGTCTTCTTCCAAGGTAGCTATTGACCTTCCCAAAACGGTTGAAAATGCTCAGCCTATTCCTGCCTTACTTGTCAATATGACTTTTGACAATGAAAATGCAACGGTTACAGAGGGAATTCAAACCAGCGTTTATGGTTTGGACTGGCAATTACCTGCTTTAGATACCGACCTTATCATCAACGAAATAGTTCTTCAGGAGCCTTTGCCTTTCGATTTTTCGATGGAATTTCGTCAGCCCTTAGAACCTTGTGGAGATGAGTTCAGTGTTGTTTTTAATTATGTGGCAGATGGTCAATCTACGGTTTTTACTTCACCCGAACCATTTCGTTTTTACAACTGCCCAAAATGTTTGGAGGCGGTGATACTCAAGTATAAAGAAGGGACTTATTCGGATGC
>JBGCDY010000439.1:0-2683 GCA_045105835.1 Chitinophagales bacterium | reverse complement strand
TCTATTGATAATCAAGTTGTAAAAAGACGAGATTTTCATAAAAAGTGAACGCATATTTGTAGCTTTTGAACACCCTAGGGGTAGGGGTGGGTTTGAGTATTATAAGCAATAGCTAATATTCATCAATAGCGAGGGGTTTCAAACCCCTCGCTATTGATGAATTCTTAATTCGATTTTACAAATTTTGAAGTCCACTGAATATTCCCAAACTCATCCCTAAGAACAGCCGCATACAAACCAACAGGCATAGAACCAACCTCCAATTGAGTAGAATTGGAGTCCAAGGTAGTATGTAGAACCGTTTGACCATTCGTATTGATTAGCGAAAGCGTGTGATTCTCAAATATTGCTGTTTCAAATCTAATCAAACCCGCACTTGGGTTCGGATACATATTTGCAGCCTGCAAACCGAAATCATCCACACTGGTCGCTCCATCCACATAAAAACCGAAATCAACGGTCATATTGCCCGAAGGGTCGTAATCGAACCAATCATCTTCTCGATCACCATCTCCAAGAGGTTCGCCATCAGCGGTCAAGGTAATCAGTCCAGACACCATTGCCGATTCTGAAAGCCCCCATTCCAAATTGCCTGGCCGCCCATGACTGTCAAAGTCGAGGTCTGTATTTGGGTCTGCTACGTAGGGGCTAGTCGGAACCATCCCCTCCAATGGTTGACCTTCTTCCCAATTCTCCACTTCCCATACAAAGACCAAATAATTGCCTGGGCCTAAACCGTCAAAACTGTAATAACCCTCTTCGTCTGTTTTAGCGACTCCCAAGAAACCCTCCCAATCAGGAATTTCGTCTCCATCACTATCCGCCCACAAGACCAAAGACACATCTGCAATGCCTTTCTCACCTTCATCTTGAATGCCATTTTGGTTTTCATCGTGCCAAACTCGGTTACCAATTGTGTTAGATCCTAAAACGGGGGGCGCACCAAATTCATATTCAGTGAGATATACGGCATCTTCCATAAAGTTTTCTGCTGTGATGTCATTGGCTGCGTAATTGATGTTTCCTTCTATGTTGTCAAACATATCTCGGACACAGAAAGGGCGTTTGTAGAGTTCCACTTTCGCCAATTTTTTATCTCCAGGAACGACCAAAGAAAAATTGCAAATATCATCCCTCCAAATGTGGTAGCCCCAAGTATAAGGTGCTCTTGCAAAAGACTGAAATGGATTCAAGGCATGAAGTACGCTGCCATCTTCGTAAGTGATTTTTAGGGTGATATCGAGCGTTCCGTATAGAAAAAACTCATCTTCTAAGTCTTGTAATTGGTCGAATATTTCTGGGTTGGTAGGGTCTATAATTGGAGGAAGTGTGCCTGTGAATGGGATGGGTTTGTAGACAATGTTTGCTTGGTTTTGTGTCTCGTGAATGCTGCCATAGACCAAGTAAACAGGTTGATTGGTTTGTTCTTCACCAGGTAGGTCAATTTCTTCTTCAAAGAGGAGTTCTTGAGGCTGCAATGCATCTCTCCTATAGACCCGATTGCCCTCATTGTCCACAGAAACAACAGGAAAACCTCTCTGCGTATTTAAGCGGAAATCCTTCATTTCGCCACGGTCGCTGACCTGTCCTGATGCTACACTTGCGCCCGTCAAATAGCGGTGAATGGCAATGGCAGAAAAATCTCCATAACCATCCCAAGGAGCAGCACCTGTTGATCTTTGTCCAAGGCATCGGTTGTTGCGCTGCATACAATCGCTTCTTTCTCCACCCAAATGTTCCGATTCTTCATCTTCACAAATCGGGCTGACAAATTCGTATTGGTCTTGAATAAAGTTCCATGCTTCGCCACGACCACCTCCATCGTTGCCTTCTCCTCCGTAGGGATACAAGAATTCGTATTCGCTGTCGCTTTCGTTGTCGTAAGAACCTTCTCCCCAATGCGGCAAACTCAAGGCATGACCCAGTTCGTGTATGAAAATATCGGTGTAGTCAAAACCCACAAAGTTTTTGCCGCCTCCCCATCCGCCAGGAGCGAGATTCAAGGTGTTTCCGAAATAGACCGTAGAGAGGTAATCGTTGGTACTTCGGTGTAGGTTTCCTAAGAATTGTACGGCAATGGAGTTGATATAGCCATCGCTGAATATGCCATTGTCTCCCATTTCGCTGCGACTTCTGAGCCTCACCAATTCTTCGGTATCGTTGTTGGCGATGATTTCTTGGAATTTCAATGTTTCGGGAAAGGTGCCAAAACGGACAACACTCGCAGGAATGGCAGAAGCCAACTCTTCTAAGAAGTTGTCGAATATGGGGGCAATAGGTGGGGCAGAATTGTAGTCCAAAACATCCATATTGACCATCACCAAATTCATTTCGGTGTAGGGACCTATCTTCAATTCTTCGGACGAAACCATTCGACTTTCATTACCTGCACTTAGCTCCAATGTTAAACCATCTTGTATCCAGTTCTTGGGTAAGGTGACCGAGAAATAATCTTCAAAATTGGGGGTATCCAAATCAATCGAGTTTTGAAGCACATCAGGGCCTTTCAAGCATAAAACACCCAATGAACTACCATTTAGTCTTCCTTCGACTTGCACATCAGGAGCAATCCCTTCTCCTGTCACTGCCAATTGTAGCAAGGCTGGGCGGTGTCCAATCGTGAAAAACAAAGGATGTCCGATGGCATGTCTATGTGTTTGGGACATGAACACTTCTGCAATAG
>JBGCDY010000438.1:0-4558 GCA_045105835.1 Chitinophagales bacterium | reverse complement strand
TGATACCCTCAATATGGAAGGCTTGTCCAAGGTTCACATCCAACTCGAAAACGACCTCACTTTAGAAGAGATTGAAGTCACTTACCGCAAAAAAACAACAGAAATATCTTTCCTCAATCCCATCAAAACCGAACAAATCGGCGAAGGAGAATTGTTGAAAGCGGCCTGCTGCAATTTGTCAGAAAGCTTCGAGACCAACCCTTCGGTAGATGTGAGCTTCACAGATGCGGTCACAGGCACTCGCCAAATTCAAATGTTGGGTTTGGCAGGTTCTTATGTCCAAATCGGACGGGAAAACATGCCCAATATTCGAGGTTTGGCAGCTTTGTATGGCTTCACTTATACGCCAGGACACTGGATTGAAGGCATACAACTCAACAAAGGTACTGGTTCGGTAGTCAATGGTTTTGAAAGTATTGCAGGACAGATAAATGTCGAACTCAAAAAACCTCAAAACAGTGAAAAAGTTTATTTGAACGTATATGCCAATGAGGGGGGACGTTTGGAAGCCAATGCCAATTTCAGTCACAAACTAAGTGATAAATGGCAAGTAGGTCTTTTGTTACATGGTAAATCTCAAAAAGCAAAATTTGATAAAAACGAAGATGGTTTTTTAGACAATCATATTGGCGACCAATTCATCGCTATCAATCGCTGGAAATTTAGAGGTAAAAATGGCTTAGAGGGACAATTTGGATTTAAAGCAACTTTGATGAAAAATTCAAGTGGTCAGGATAATTTTGAAGATGGAAACAAAAAACTGAGCATTGGTTTGTGGCGTGCAAATATCGAGACAAATCGTGTTGAAGGTTGGTTCAAAATGGGTAAAGTTTTTCCCAAAAGACCCTTTTCGAGTATTGGTTTTCAGTCTTCTGTGGTATATCACCAGCAAAATGCTTTCTTCGGATTGCGAAATTACGATGCTACCCAAAAATCGGTTTATACCAATTTGATTTACCAAAGTATTCTTGACAATACCAACCACCAATTCAAGACGGGATTGAGTTTTCAGTATGACCAATACGATGAAAATGTGGAACAAATCGACTATGAAAGAAATGAATCTGTGCCAGGCGCATTTTTTGAATACACCTATACAGGAAGTGAGAATTTCAGCGCAGTCTTTGGGTTAAGAGGAGATTACCACAACAATTACGGCTTTTTTGCGACTCCCAGAATGCACCTTCGATATGCTCTTTCTGACAAAACTGTTTTGCGGGCTTCCATCGGGCGGGGACAAAAAACAGCCAATGCTTTTGCAGAAAATATCGGCGTATTTGCCTCTAACCGAAACATCATACTGCACAGCGAAAACATCGACACTCCTTATGGTTTGGAGGCAGAAAGTGCTTGGAATTTTGGTTTAAACCTGACCCAAGAAATTAAGTTGGGTAGCAAAACGGCAAGTCTTGGTTTGGATTACTACCACACCCGCTTTCAGAATCAACTCATTGCAGATTACGAACAAAGCCCACAGGAATTACACCTATACAATCTCGATGGAAAGTCTTATTCCAATAGTATTCAAACACAGATTGATATGGAGGTTTTGCCGAGGTTGGATGTGCGATTGGCGTACCGCCTCAATGATGTAAAGATGACCTTCAATGGGGATTTATTGCAGAAACCACTGACTGCCCGCAACCGTGCGTTTGTCAATTTGGGCTACCAAACCGAAAACGACTGGAAGTTTGATTTCACCCTCAATTGGCAAGGTAAAAAACGGATTCCTTCCACGGCAAGTAATCCTGAACCTTATCGTTTAGAAGAATATTCCCCCGATTTTTTCTTGGCAAACACCCAAATCACCAAGGTCTGGGCAGAACGTTTTGAAGTTTATTTGGGAGCTGAAAATTTATTCGATTTCAAACAGGAAGCTCCAATTATTGCAAGTAGTCAACCTTTTGGAGAATATTTTGATAGTTCTTTGGTGTGGGGACCTATTTTTGGGAGAATGGTATATGGAGGTTTGCGGTTTAGGTTGAAGTAAAATAATTTTCAAAGACAGTTGAAATCTTGGAAACTTCAACTGTCTTTGTTTTCTTCCTTTTTTTGAAGGTCAGCTACAATCTTAGCTGCATCAATGTAGATAAAATTGAAGAAAACACCATCTAAATGTTCAAAATCTGCATCAGTACTAATCAAATCACAGCCTTATGCATAAGCTGCCGCTGCAATCCACAAGTCATTTTTACCCATATTTCGGGCAGAGTACCTTGGAGGCAATGTTCTACTCTTGTGTTTGTTTTGACTATATGTGTCGATTCCAATGTAAGCTTTTTGCACACTTTCATCTCTAAGGTAGATAGGGTTAAGAAGCTTAATCAGTCTTTTAAGGTCAGCTAATTTTTTTGTTCCCCAATTACCTTGTTGAGCAAAAGAACGACTTTCTCCAATACTGACTACAGAGATAAAAGCATTATTTTTGATTCCTTTCCTTAAATATTTTTTCTCTACGTGTTTCCACACAATAGAATCTCTTACTTTATGAATCAGAATGTTACTGTCTAATACGTAGGGCATCACATGTTTTTTAGTGCTTCAATAAGTTCGATATCAGTCATTTCGATTTCTTCTCCTTCTGGAGAAGCTTCTTTTTCTACATCTACCCACTCAATATCAGGCTCTTTTGCAGAATAAAGATTTCCATCTTTTCCTTTCCACAACTGCTCTAAATTTCGTCTAGCCAAAATCACCTTTCTCTCCTCCAAATCTTTTTGAAGAAAATCCAGTAATTCCACTTTTTTATCATCTGGCAATTGCATCACCAAATCTTGCATGAGTTGAAAAGGAAATTGCACTGCAATGGTTTCCGTATTTGCAGTTTTGGTTTCTTCCTTGACTTCATCCACTTTTGTTTCAATAGGTAAAGGCATATCTGTATTTATTTTGTTTGTAGAGAAAACAGAGAGACGAGGCGAAAAGTTCGTTTTCACATATTTAATAGTGGCGGGCTTCAATAAGGAAGAAATCCGCCACTATTCATTCACTTCAAAAGAGAAATCAAACTATGCTTGTCGACTTTTCTTTGCGTCGATAAAACTCTTGATAAAGAATACCAAGGCTACAATCGTGGACAAAAGCATAACTCCTACTCTCGCAGTCGCCATCGTATCACCTCTATCCATAGCCCCCATCAAAGGTTTTCCCAATCCAAAGAGTATCAATAAGGTAAGAACAACTGCAATGTGTGCAATCACCTTATTTTCCTTCTTTACACCACCATTGAGTAGTAAAAGTACCACACCAAAAACGACAGGAATCAAGGCAGTTGGAGAAGGGCTTGCAGAACCGAAGTATCCCCAAGCACCCAATCCTACCAACAAAACGGCATTTATCAAACTTGCTGTATGAGCTTTCATTTGTGTAATTTTTTGAGTTTAAAAAAAGAACAATGTTCAACCAATGAAATAGTTGAGCTTTGAATGTACTATTTTTTTGGAAATAATGGGCATTTTCGGATTATCCAATAATTCTTTTTAGATTGCCTACATTTTTGTGACAATCTCATTTTAGCCCTAATATTCTGAAAATACATCATTTATCTTCACAAACTCCATGTCTAAGAATTTAAACAGCTTCCAAGAAGCAGCCGAAAAAAAAGCCTTTGACCTAAAGCACCGCAAAACCATTCGCTTCAATATGGGGAAATATGAAGCCAGTGTGGAAAAAGGCAAATCACAATATGCTCATTTAGAAGCGGCTCGAAAATGGGCAAAAAACACGAAATGGGAAGCCCTCGAAAACTTAGCAGCAAATTTGCAGCAGTTTGAGCGTCAATTTACCAAACGAGGCGGTAAAGTGATTTGGGCAGAAACAACGGAAGATGCACTTTCTGCCATTGAAGATATTGTGAAAGCTAAAAGCGCCAAAATGGTTGTGAAGTCAAAATCTATGGCTACCGAAGAAATCGAACTGAACGAACATCTTGAAAAATGGGGCATTGAAGTAGCTGAAACTGATTTGGGGGAATACATCGTTCAGTTGGCGGGTGAAAAACCCTACCATATCGTTACGCCTGCAATGCACAAATCCAAAGAAGAGGTAGCTCAACTTTTTCACGAAAAAATCAACACTCCTATTCACGCGACTCCTTCTGAATTGACCCTTGCTGCTCGTGAACAATTGCGGCAAAAATACCTGCAAGCAGATATTGGCATCACAGGTGCAAATTTTTTGGTGGCAGATATTGGGGCGATTTCGATTACCGAAAACGAAGGAAACGCCCGATTGACCACTGCTTTTCCGAAAACACATATTGCCATTGTAGGCTTAGAAAAAATGATTCCTTCCTTCAATGACCTCTCCGACTACCTTCCATTGTTGGCGACTTTTGGTACAGGGCAAAAAATCAGCGTTTACAATACCTTATTCCTTGGTCCTCGACAAACTACCGAAACAGATGGTCCAGAAGAAATGTATGTTATTTTGTTGGACAACCAGCGCACGAAGCTTTTGGCAGATATCGAAAAACGAGAAGCCTTGTACTGTATTCGTTGCGGAGCATGCCTCAATGCCTGCCCTGTTTATAAAACGATGTGAGGTCATACCTACGATA
>JBGCDY010000437.1:0-4395 GCA_045105835.1 Chitinophagales bacterium | reverse complement strand
GTCCTGCGTTGATTGGTGAGCATGTCCATGTATTTTTTTATTTATATGAAGAGCTTTCTGAAAGTATGGCATTGCAGTAAGTGAATCTCCCATTATCTGAGCGTAAAAATAGCCGAAATCAGAGTATATTGCTCCGATGACAATATGTTCATCATCAAAAAAGCGCAAGCCCAATTCCAGTATTTCTTTAAGAATTTGTTTCACTAATTTGAGTTCTCCCAATGCCATGTAAGCAAATGCAATCTCTGATTTCGCTTTAATGAATTCTTCCCATTTTTGATTTTTTTGAAAAACTTCCAATAGCGTTACAGCAAGGTCAATGGCCAAATGGTAATCGGCCTTTTCATTTAATGCAATTACTTTTTTTTGACTTTGTATAGCCAATTCCAACTCTTCCATGATTCATTCTTTTTGAAAACTAAAATCACATAACAACAATTCCCCTCCAATCAACACAAACCCACTCCAAGATTTCGGACTCAACTTACACAAAGATAAATAAAGCCTCATTTACCAATGAACCAATTTCTCTGCGCCAAATAATTAATAATTTTTCAAAAAAACAACTCCTACGACCTCCTTACTCTCCATATTTCAAACAAATCAAAATCAACACCTTACATAATTTTCCTCCAATAAAAAAAAATCTTTTTATTGAAAACCCCTTCTTTAAAATAAAAAACTTTCAAAAAAGTGCTAACCTTTTTCTTCAAACAGACACTATACCATTGAAAGCTATTATTACAAAGCAATTCATATTAAAGGTGATCGCCGAAAAACCTATATTCAACGAGTAGGCAAAACAAAAAAAATCTTATGTCAACATTCAAAGTATTTATCCCAGCAGGCCCATTATGGAGTGGCACAGATGCAGAAGCCAAAGCCCCTAAAGTTGCGGCTGCTCATCAGGGTACATGGACAAAAAATTGGAAAACAGTTGTAGAAGGCGAAATGAGCGTAGTCGAAGTAGAACTCAACTGCAAAAATACTGGGTCTCATGAATACCTAACACATGTCCTTGCAGGACCGCTATGGAGCAATGATGAAGCTCAGGAAATAGGGCCAGCAATTGCAGCTTCTTATGGAGCTGAGTTTACTGGAAAATGGAAAACAATTGTTGAAGGTGTGATGAGTATCATTGAAATCAAATACACATTTTAATCCTACCTATTCGGTAAATTTCTAACCAAAACTCCCAAAGTAATTAAAATTGTTTTGGGAGTTTTTTTTTGTAAAAAAATTCAATTCTCCATCATTAGCCTCCAATCAGCACAAATCCACACCAAGATTTAGGGCTCACTCCTTCTATCTCCAATAACTGCAATTTAGCTTTCCGCAAAGCAGTTCGATAAGAGTCGCCCTTCAATATTGCTTCAAACAAATACTGGGTCAATAAACTACTTGGTTTGTCATAGACTTTGAAAAGTGTAGAAACCACGTTATTCGCTCCTGCTGCCAAAAAACCCCGATTCACCGCCATCATTCCCTCGCCCTTGTGAAGTGTTCCAATCCCGCTTTCACAACTACTCAAAACCACCAAGTCTGCTTGAAGGTCAAGATGGTGAGTTTCTTCCATAGACAAGACGCTGTCGGTTTGGGAAGTAGGATGTGAGAGGCGATAAGTGGGAAAAGCACTATCATCTATTTCATCTTGCCTATCACTTCCTTCTTCCCTATTCTCGCTTCCTTCCGAAGGATAAAACACCAATCCAGACAAAGCTGTTTTCTCATCATTGACCAATCCATGAGCCGCTACCAACAAAAATTTGAATCGCTTTGCAGCATCTGAAAAACCCTCCTTGCTTGCCTTATTTCTCAAAAAAACCTCTGACTTCAAACCCTTTCCTTCAAAAAGTTGGGCAATTCCTTTTGCTTCTGTTTCTGAATGCGGCAAACTAACCCAAGTTCCATCGCTGCGAATCGCATCTGAACGTGTTGCCCATGTCTGCATTTCTTTGGCTGACTGTTGTAAAACCGTTGTTTGTTCTGATGCAGATAAATTTGCAGCAGTGGATTTTGAAGGAACACCCGTATCATAAATCGGAGCAAATCCTGCAAAACTGTTGGGGATTTCTTCTTGGTTTTTCTTTTTGATTAAGTGTCGATACAATAAAGTGGCGGAATAATGATAGCTAATTTCGCAGTGATTGATGAGATAATCAAGACCACTCCAACTGTTCTTATTTAAACTATTGTCAACGGTCGCAGACCTTGACAACGGTTTCGCCTCGATCAAAGCCTCAAAAGGCACATAACTCAACACTCCATGTGGAATCACAAATACTTGCTTCAATTCCTCATCAAATCCGAAATCATCTACAATAAAATCACGAATCGGTGCAATCAACAATTGATTCAATTGTCCTCCTTTTTCGGTAAAAACGGCAAATTGATGCTGGGTCAAGGCAACGATGAAATCTTCAATGAGCACTTCAAAATCATTGGGTAATTGAAGGTCAAGCACTTCAAATTCGTCTTCTGTAACTACGAAAATATACAGTTTTTCTTCGCCTACAAAATAACTAATAACCACTTGATTTTCGGCCAATACAGATTGAAGTTCAGTTGGAGTGGCAGTTTGGGTGTTGTACTTTAATTGGTAGTAATCGGGATAGTCGGCTTCGAGTTGCTGAAGTAATTGTATATATTTTTGGTGATAATTGAAGAACTCGCTTTCCCAGTTTTTCAATAACTTTTCATTCCTTTTGTCTCCTTTGGCTTCTTCTTTTTTAATACTTTTCTCCAAATAAGTCAATTCAATTTTAAGTTGTTTCTCTTTTTGAAGAAGGTCATCAGGAATAGTAGAGACTATTTTGGCTTTATTATCCTGTATAGAAGATAAAAGAAGATGCGCTTTGGCTTTTTCGGAAGAAGTGAAGGCAAAAGCACCCTGATTGGGCATATTCAAAGCCGTTTCTATGCTTTTACTATAAACGACCAAGGCTCTATTTGAAAAAAGTAAATTTGAATTTTCGGTACGGTAGCTTTTCTGTATTCGGTTAATCAATAGTTGTATATTGAAATAGGTATCAAATGCGGCTTGCAAATCCTTCTGCTGATTAGATTCTGTTTTGTAGTAAGTTAATAAATGTTTGCCCTTTGCAGAAAGAACATCAAGCAGCCCCCAATCAGAAATACTTACCATGGATGGAAGTGGAGCATAAACGTCTAATGAAATAGGAAGATGAAATAAGGATTGAAGGGCTTTCTGAATGTAAACAAAGGCTTCTGTATAATCCTTCTTTATGCTATAACATTCTGAAAGTGCTATAAAATTGGAGGTAACGCTGGGATGTACCGAACCAAACCTATTTAAGCGGTGTTCCTGGGCAGTTTGATAACAGTAAATAGCCTCATCTATTTGATTCGACTTTTCATAAGCAAAAGCCATAGAAGATAGGTTTGCAGCTATTAGTAAATTATTATTGTCAACCGATTCAGGTTGATAAGTGCTAGCTTTTTGGTGGTATTGTATAGCGGCAGGGTAATCTCCCAAGATGCTGAATGCCCGCCCAAGCCCCTGATAAGTTAAATTTACCTCACGATGAGCTTCATCAAAGTTTTTCAATAGAATTTCAAGTGCTTTTTGAAAGGGTTTTATTGCGTTATTAGCTTGTTCTAAATCCAGATAGCAAAACCCAATATTCCGATAAGAATGGGCTATATCAGGATGGTTGTCCCTGAGTTTTTTCTTTCTTAATTCGAGAGCACGCTTGTAAAACAACATCTCTCTTGCATGGTCTTTGAGCCTTCCATAACAGTTTCCTATATTTCCTATAAAATTAGCTTCAAGCGTTTCTTCTCCATAAGAAAGTCCCTCTTTGAAATATTTTATCGCTTTTTTGTAGTCTTCTTTCAACCAACAACAATATCCAAGATTCGCCAGGTTACCAGAAATATTGAGTAGTACATTTAATTTTTTAAAAACATTTAGAGCTTTTTCAAAATAAGGAAGGGCTGTAAAAGCATCGTAATGTACCATTGCATAAAACCATCCTAATTTCTCAAAAATAGCTCCCATTGCCACATCCTCTTTTTCGAGGTGATTTAAGCCCAATTCAAGTGTATCATTTATGTACTTATCTGCTCGTTCGATTTGGCCCAAAGAACAATAAGCCATAAAAAGGTTGGTTCTTGTCACAATTAAGTCTGACCATTTTTCTTTTTTTTGAAAAAAAGGCAAAAGAGGTTCTCCAAGTTCAATCATTTTGTGGTATTCCCCTTGAACATTCAGGTTTATTATTTTTTCTAATTGTTGAACTTAGGTTTCGCACCCCGAAGAAAAAAATTTGTAATTAAGTAATAAGGCTGTAAACTTGCACTATGATAGCAACACAGTCGATAGAGAAGCAATATAAGACAAAAGTATTAGACCATTTAGGTTTGGTAGCAGGG
>JBGCDY010000436.1:0-6906 GCA_045105835.1 Chitinophagales bacterium | reverse complement strand
TATGCCTTTTCTTCTGCTATTTGACGCATTTTTTGAAAGAACACTATTCGCCATTTCTTCTCCAACAAAGGCTCTCTATGCTTGGTAGTCCAAACGGTGTGAATCCAGATGCTGATATAGCTTCTTGTCATAGTCCTAAGTTTTAAAAACTCCATCAAACCCCTCGTTATTGATGAGGTGATGTGAATTTTGTTAAATATCTTCAAATTTCTCAAAATACTCCAACTCATTATCCAAGGAATTAAATCTGTGATGCTCCTCTTGATTGCGAATATAATTACGAATAGTAGGCACTCTATCTGGACTGACCGAAGCAGCATAATAACCTTCTTGCCAACTAAATTTCCCTTCAATATAACCTTGTTCATTCAACCAATAGGAAGATGCCCCTTTTATATTTTTCATAATCTGAGCAATATTCTGGGTTGCTTTCAAGCTGAATAAACAGTGAAGATGGTCTTCAACACCATTGATAAAATCTAGTTTGTATGCCTTTTCTTCTGCAATTTGACGCATTTTTTGAAAGAACGCTATTCGCCATTTTTTAGCCAGTAAAGGTTCTCTGTGTTTGGTCGCCCAAACGGTATGAATCCAGATGCAAATGTAACTTCTGGTCATAATTCTGTATTTTTTATATCAAGCTACATCAATAACGAGGGGTTTAAAACCCCTCGTTATTGATGTAGCTTGATGGATGTTAATGGAAAAATTACTCCTTCACAAACTTCAAATTCCCAGCAGCTACTCCATCCACTTTCACAACAAGATAGTACATACCCTGTGCAAAATCAGACAAGTCAATGCTTTCTGTATCTATGCCAACTTGGTGCAAGCCCAAATCTTTGGCGACCATCATTTGACCAACCGCATTGTAAATCACCAAATCCACTTGACCAGATTGAAGTGTTTCGTACTCCAAGTGCAAATCATTTGCAGCAGGATTTGGGTAAGCGATGATGCTACTCAAACGGGTGTAATCTTGGATTCCAACGATAGGCTGACCAAAGGCTACCCAATCAATTGTCACTGTGCCATCAAAACCACCAGCAGCAGCATTGAAGAACAATTGAAGAGCCGAAATACGCTCACCATCTACAGGACAAGGAGCTGTATCAGAAGTACAATCAGAACCACCATAACCACCATCCAAATAAGAATTGCTGTAATCGTATTCGTAAACAGAATATTCAGTTGTCAGATTTTTTGCCAATGCATTGAGGTTACCTACATAACTCAAGTTGTCTTGAATATCAATTCTCAACTCCGTACCATCCACACTTGACTTCGCTCTTACATACATTTTATCACCGCTTCCAGCCACGTTTGCCAAAATATTTTCACCTGCTTCATTGTGCAAAGAATACACCGCTGGAGAATAAGCACCTGCTGTTCCATCACCTGTCACTGTCCATTCATCTCCTGCAAAACTCGATACAAGACCATTCATATCCGCCACAAAAGAAGCTGTATTGTCGTCCATCTCGTCTTCGTAATTCACCATACCTACAGGTTCTTGCTCTACAATTGGCTTGCCGAAAGACATCCAATCAATCGTCACTGTACCATTGAAGCCCCCATCAGCAGCATTGAGGAACAATTGAAGGTTCGCAATTCTTTCACCATCTACTGGGCAAGGTGCGGTATCAGAAGTACAATCAGAACCACCATAACCGCCATCTAAATAAGAGCCACTGTAATCGAATTCATATACTACATAGTCACTTGTCAAGTTTTTAGCCACAGCATTCAAGTTACCTACAAAACCTTTGCTGTCTTGAATGTCAATTCTCAATTCTGTTCCGTCCACGCTTGATTTGGCTCTTATGTACAATTTGCTTTCGCTTCCAAGTACATTCGCCGTCATCGACTCACCCAATTCATTGTGCAAAGAATAAATCGCAGGAGAATAAGCACCGCTTGTTCCGTCTCCTGTTATCGTCCATTCATCTGCTCCAAAAGAAGAAGTGATACCCGATACATCTCCTACAAACAAAGCAGTATTGTCGTCCATTTGGTCTTGGTAATTGACCATTCCCACAGGCTCACCCAGATCTTCCAAAGACTTACCGAAAGAAATCCACTCAATATCGACTGCGCCATTGAAGCCGCCATCTGCTGCATTGAAGAACAATTGAAGGTTGGCAATTCTTTCACCATCTACATCACAAGGCGCAGTTTCGGAAGTACAATCAGAGCCACCATAACCACCGTCCAAATAAGAATTAGAGTAATCAAATTCATAAATCACATAGTCAGTAGTTAAGTTTTTAGCTATCGCATTCAAGTTCCCTACAAAATTCAAATTGTCTTGTACGTCAATTCTCAACTCTGTACCATCCACACTTGACTTGGCTTTGACATACAATTTGTTGTCATTTGCTACCGCATTCACCATCACAGGTTCGCCAAAATCATTGTGCATACCATAAACAACTGGAGAATAAGCACCTCCTGTTCCGTCACCTGTCACCGTCCATACATCGCCTGCAAAAGTAGATGCCAAACCTCCTACATCGCCTACAAACAAAGCAGTATTGTCGTCCATTTGGTCAGAATAGTCCGCTACCCCTTTAGGTCCATTGTCATCTCCCAAAGGCTGTCCAATCGAAATGAAATCAATGTACACCTGTCCATTGAAAGCACCTGCAACAGGGTCAGGATACAACAACATTTGACGGATAATTGAAGGGTCAACAGGACAAGGCCCTACGGCACAAGGAATCCCATCGGCACTAAAGCCTCCATCGAAATAATTTCCCGAAAAGTCAAATTCATAGGTTTCGTACTCACCTGTGATAACCCTTGTCAATGCAGATTGAGAGGTGACATACATCAAACTGTCCAACAAGTCCACCCGCAAAGGAACAGAAGCACCGTCTGTTCTTGCTCTGATAAACACCTTATTTTTTGCAGGACTCATATCTACATGAATCTCTTCTGTCGTTTCTTTGTCGCTTAAAATATAGGACACCGCAGCATAAGCACCCGCAGAACCATCTCCTGTAATAATCAAATCACTCCCCGTTTCTTCTACAATAAGTCCGTTTGTACCTTCTGTCCAATCCAATGTTTCGTTACCAAAATGGTCGCCATAAATCAATTCAGCACCAGAACCAGCAGGTTCGAGAGATTTGCCAAACGAAACATAATCAATCGTCAATTCTCCCAAAAACTGACCTATTCCTGCCTCAATAAACATGATGAAGTCTGCAATTCGAGTCGCATCAACAGGACAAGGAGCTGTGTTTTCGGTACAAGGTGATCCACCATAACCCAAATCGGCAAAAGCACCTGTGTAATCAAATTCCAATACTTGATACTCCGTTCCTACAATTTTGGTAAGCGAACCTTGTGTAGTCAAATAACTGTCAATATCCTGCAAATCAATACGAATAGCAGTGTTAGGCACAGAAGATTTGACCTTGATGAATAATTTGTTGTTGCCAGATACATCAATGTCAATGGTATCGCCCGTAGCAGGACTCAAGAAAATATAGGTCAATGGGTCATAAGGAGGAGTACTTCCATCTCCTTTAATCACCATTTCAGTACCATTTGCCAAACTCACTTCATACCCTTCTCCAATAAAATCCAAGGCATTCAAAGCATCTGGCTGATCAAAATGGTCTTGAAATACATCTGATGTAATAGGGCCAGCAGGTACTTCTCCAAATGCAACATAGTCAATCACTACTGTACCGTTGTAGCCACCAGCACCAGGTTGTGTGAAGAAAATCAATTGAGAAATTTGGCTACCATCTACTGCACAAGGAGCGGTGTCACCATCACAAGGCGTACCACCAAAACCACCATCTTCGTAAGTTCCTGTGAAATCAAACTCCAATACTTGGTATTCCGTCGTCAAAGTCTTAGTCAAACCTGCAATAGAGGTCAAATATCCTTCTGAATCTTGCACATCCATACGCAACTCTGTACCCACATTACTTGCTTTGGCTTTGATATACACCTTGTTGTTGCCTGTCATATCGACCGTTCTTTGAGCACCATTTTCATTGGTTTGATACACAAAGGTATCCCAAGGCCCAGTATTCATCGCCTGAATGGTCATTTCTCCATTCGCTGGCGAAAAAGAATATGTCCCAGAACCATTGTTCCAAAAGGTCGCATCATTGCTTTCAAAATCATCTAAATAAACTTGTCCAAAACTCACTTGTGAGCATAAGAACAAAGTAAAAATCAGTGTAAAAAATCTTTTCATTTGTAGTAAAGTTTAAATTGAAAAAGTATTGTTTGTTCTATTTGTATTGCTTTATTATCCTTCAATGTTTCTCGCGTTCGTTTGCAACGAGTGTGTTCACTGCCTGTCGTTTGCAACGACATTCTCTATACTCTTTAAACGCACAAATCTTAGCCTGCTCGTTATAAACAAATGCAAGTAAGCCCATTTCTATTCTCGCGCTCGTTTGCAACGAGTGTGTTCACTACCTGTCGTTTGCAACGACATTCTCTGCATTCTTTAAACGCACAAATCTTAAGCTGCTCATTATAAACGAATGCAAGTAAAGCCCATTTCTATTCTCGCGCTCGTTTGCAACGAGTATGTTCACTGCCTGTCGTTTGCAACAACATTCTCTGTACTCTTTAAACGCACAAATCTTAGTCTGCTCGTTATAAACGAGACCATATATTAAGCACTCGTTGCAAACGAGCGCAAGTAAAAAAAAACGCCATTCAACCATTTTAAAGCAACTCCACAAACCGAATATTGTCCACGTTCACCTCCAAAGTCTTATTCGAGTCTCCTTCATCAATCAAGTGAATCTTCAATGCCCTCACCTTTTGAGGGTCGATAATCTCGCCATTCAAATCCTGAAAGCGATTCAGTGGCAAAGAAATCGTTTTCCAGCCATCCCAATCCACATGAATTTCTTCCGTAAAATCATTAAAAGAACCATCTTTCTCAATCAAAATGAGGATGATGTGGGTATCGTCTCGACCATTGTTGTTCACCTCCAACTCCAATAGCGTATTGTTTCGGTCGGAAGTAATGCCAAAGGTTTGGAAATCATCGCCAGGAAAACCAAAATAGGTTTGCGCTCCTCCAATCCAGCTAATTCCCAAATCATCTCGACCACTCAATTTGAGAAAATTCCCATCAATTGGAGCGGGATTGCTGTTTTGCACAGCATTCGTAGCATTTTGATTCACACTCCCCTGAAAAATCCATTTATTCGTTTCTGCTCTCACTCCATTTCCATCAAAGTCGTTAACCCAAATATTGTTGATGGAAAAGAAATTGACAGGCGAATAAACATAGCCTCCATTTGCTTGCACGCCAATGAAGCCCTTTTCTATTCCTTCTGGCACAATTACCTTCAATGAATCAGGCGTAAGAGCCGTTATTTCGGCTTTGATGCTGTCGAAAAAATAGACTTCCACAGGATCAAAGAAGTTCTCTCCATACAAAGTAATCTCCTCGCCCGAAGCTGCCGATTCTGGCACCACACTGAAAATCTCTGGCGGGTCTAAGGTGATTCTAAATTGAGCCGTTGCCGTTCCTCCCGCAGTCGTAAAAACCACATCATGATCGCCCAATGGAATGTTAGCTGGAATCCGAAACAACTGTGCATTGTCTGAATTGTAAGCAGTATTGAAGTTCACCTCCTGCCCACTGAAAGTAATCGTCTGTATGTTCGCCAAATTGACTCCTTCAAATGTCACCAAAGTTTCTTCTGGTCCAAATTCGGGATCTACTGCAATGATACTCGGTGCACCCACTTCTTTTTTGCAGGCTCCAATTATTGTGATTATCAAAAAGCTTAGAATGATTAAGCGTTTCATAGTTGTGTTTTTTCATAGGGTTATCACCCCGTATTATAATACTTCACTCCTTTGGAGCTTAAAAAAAAACATCAATAGCGAGGGGTTTAAAACCCCTCGCTATTGATGGCGACACTAATAACCAGGATTTTGCTCTAATTTCTTATTCACCTCTATTTCACCCGCAGGAATAGGGAACAACAAATTGTGAATAGCTGGTTTTTTGCCGTGAAAAGTCATGATTTCTATGGCATTATTGGAGCGCAACAAATCAAACCAACGCTGTCCTTCAAAAGCAAATTCTACTCTTCTTTCCTGCAATACAATTTCTCGATTCAATTCAGTAAGAGCTTCTAAACCCGCACGTTCCCGCACTTGATTGAAGGCCATCAGTGCTTCTGGATTTGAAGTGATTCCTCCTTCAATTTCCATAATGCTTTCAGCATAAGTAATCAGGATATCTGAATAGCGAATTAAATGGGCATTTTGAGGCGTACTCATAAAACACACATTTGCGCCACTACCCACCACATATTTTTTGATGTTTACAGCACTTGCCGAAGCTCCGCCAGAAGGATAAGTATATCCACCATCCTCAGGATTGACGCTTGGATAATAAGAATTGGGAATCATAATGGTAGGGAGTTTTCGCAAATCCCCCACTTCAAAGGCATCTGTAATCGTTGTATTGGGATTGTTTACACTCGGAGCAGTTGGAATTTGTGAACCCCAGCCATCTCTGTCTTTGGTGATTCCCTCACCCCAAGGCGCAAAAAAGGCTTGCAGTGCATTGCCTGTACCAAAAGGGCCGCAGCCCGTAAATTGGATTTGAAAAACCGATTCTTTGTTGTTGTCACCTATGCCCAATTCAAAATTGTCTGCAAAACTCTCCATCAAATCATAAATACCCAAGTCCATCAATGCCCTTGCAGCATCCCTTGATTTCAGATAGTCCCGATTCGTCAAATACACTTTTGACAAAAAGCCCAATGCCGACCCTTTCGTCGCTCTCCCCACATTTATACCTGACCTTATAAGAGGCAGGTGCTCGGCTGCAAATTCAAAATCGGCACTGATGAGTTCATACACTTCTGCAACTTTGGCGCGTGGATAAAACAAATCTGC
>JBGCDY010000435.1:0-4633 GCA_045105835.1 Chitinophagales bacterium | reverse complement strand
TAGTGAAATTGGAGGGCTTAGAATCTGCTTCGATGTGGATAGAGCTAAGTAAATTACATACTGCTCATGGGAATGCCAAAGCCTCTTTTGCTTGTGTAGAAAATCTTTTGAATTTGGCAAAAACACAGAGAAGTGTGGTGTGGGAGATGAAAGCCAAATTGGGATATGCTTTGTATTGGTGCAATGAAAAAGACTTTGAAAAAACTCACCTTTACTTAGACGAAATCAAAGTGCTCAATGAGTCAATAAAAGATTCTTCAGTGCGCTTGGATTGGCACTATCTAATGGCAGATTTATTGCTCCGACAACACAAATTTGACCTTGTTCCCAAGCATATTCGCCAACTTTCTATCCTGTCTCCAAAAGATGATTTTGTTTGGCAAGCCAAAATCCACAAATTATCTGCCTTTTTGAAGCAACATACGGGCAATTACGAGCCTGCTTTGTCTCATTTTTTCAAAGCCCTTGACTTATTAGAGAATTTGAAAACCAAAGAATTGAGTCACTATATAATCATTACGACACTACACATCAACATTGCCACCGTTTACGATATAGAAGGGGTGAATCTTAAAGTTGAAAACCATGATTACAGCCGTTCTTTAGGGTATTTGAACAGAGCCGAAAAGATTGCACTAAAAATTGACTATCAAGTTGCACTCTCCCATATACTTTCTATGAAAGGAAACAATCATTTTTTTAGTGGAAACGTAGATGCCGCATTGGTGAGTTATCAATCCGCACTTCAACTTGCTCTTTCCTGTGGCAATGAATACGATGTATTGTGTGGACATGCACAAATAGCAAGCGTTTATATGCAAAAAGAAGAGGTGGATTTAGCGATCACTTCCTTTGAAGCGGTTCTAAATATAGCTATTAAATTAAAACACACACCAATAATCATAAATGTTAAAAGTAATGTTTCTAAATGTTACGCGCATAAAAAAGAGTATGAAAAAGCAATTAAATACAAGCAAGAAGTACTTGTTTTATTGGATAAAAACAACAAGACCGACCTTTTGGAACAGTATCATTCCATTGCCTTTCTCTACAAAGAAATCGGAGACATAGAGCAGGGTTTTCATTTTATCCAAAAATACATCGACCTAAAGGATGAAATGTACTCTACCGAAAAAGAGAAAAGCATCGTAGAAATGCAAACTCGCTACGAAACCGAAAAGAAAGAACAAGAAGCCCAACAATTGCGGGAATTGGAGCAGGTCAAAAGCCGTTTCTTTTCCCAAATCACCCACGAATTTCGCACCCCTTTGACGCTCATATTGGGTCCTATTCAGCAACTCTTGCAGCATCCAAAAATCCAATCTGATTCGGAGCTTCAAAACCGCCTCACACTCGTAGAACGCAATGGAAAGCGACTTTCCAACCTTGTCAATCAACTCCTCGACCTCTCCAAATTGGAGTCTGGAAAAATGACCATCCAAAAAAAGCATGGGGACTTGATTGCCTTTGTAGAAAGCATCATTGCCAATTTCCAAAACCTTGCCCAAAAACAAAATATCCGCTTTCGTTTTCATACTTCCATCCCTCAATTAGCCGTTCAATTTGATGTGGACAAGCTCGAAAAAATCTTCTATAATCTGCTCTCTAATGCCTTCAAATTCACGCCTTCAAATGGAGAAATCACCCTCCAACTGCAAACCCAAAACGACACCAAAACCCACACGACCCTCCAAATTACTCTCCAAGACACAGGCAAAGGAATTGAAGCAAAGCATCTACCCCACGTTTTTGACCGTTTCTATCAAGCCGACAACAGCAATGTCCGAGAAGCAGAAGGTTCGGGAGTGGGCTTGTCTTTGGTCAAAGAATTGATAGAATTGCAAGGAGGTGCAATTGAAGTAAAATCCGAAATAAATATTGGAACAATTTTCACCTTCAATTTACCACTGGAGCTTTCAGAAACCTCTTCAACTGTTCCCATTCTAGCCCCTCCCCTTTCTCAAGATTCTGCCTTCAAAACCTTCAATGCACCCACAACCTCCCCTTCAAAAAAGAAGAAAACGAAAGCAAAAAAGAAGGGCAAGAACATCGTTTTGGTAGTCGAAGACAATCCCGATATGCAAAGCTATATTCAAAGTATTTTGTCGCCTCAATACGAAATACTACAAGCCATGAATGGCGAAGAGGGCGTAAATCTGGCATTGGAGGAAATACCTGATTTGATAGTGAGTGATGTAATGATGCCTAAAAAAGATGGTTACACGCTCTGCAAAGAACTAAAAGCCAACGAAAAAACCAATCACATCCCCATTTTCCTCCTCACCGCCAAAGCTGCTCTCGACAGCCGAATCGAAGGATTGGAGCAAGGCGCAGATGTCTATCTCTCCAAACCTTTCAGCCCAAAAGAGCTGCTACTCAACATCGAAAATCAAATCAAAGTCCGCCAAAAACTCCAAGAAAAATACAGCCAACTCCTCCAATCCTCCAGCAACGAAGCCTCCAAAGAATCCATCACCAACCCCTTCCTCCAAAAACTCATACAAACCATTGAAGCACACCTCAACGACATAGAATTGAGTGCCAAACTACTGAGTGAATACATGTTCATGAGTCGCCAACAAATCCACCGAAAACTCCGTGCACTCACCAACTATTCGACCACCGAATTTATCCGCCTCATCCGTCTTCAAAAAGCAGAAATCCTTTTGAAAACCCAGCAATATACCATGACCGAAATTGCGTATGAAGTTGGATTTAGCACGCCTTCCTATTTTAGTAGGGCATTTGTCAAACAGTATGGGGTGTCGCCGAGTAAGTGGCTTCAGAAAGAAAGGTAATATTGTTATTCGCACTTAGGCAATACAGTATATTCATACACTTCGTTGTATACATCAATGTTTCCCAATTCGTTTTCAACAGAAATAGATGCTTTTATTTTATGTTCCCCCAGTTTGTTTATACGTTTCTTAAACTTAGCAACACCATCTCGGTTAAGCTGCAAAATTTCCCCATCTACAGCAATTGTTGGACGAGCCATAGAAGCCCCTTTTGTTAAAAACACATCTGCTTTTAGTGAATCTCCTTGATATATCACTTTAGATTCAGCAGCAAAAACTAGTTTATATTTGTCAAATACATTGCAGCCTACCACTGTGTAAGACATAATATGCTCAATTGCAGCGAAGGCTTGATTAATGATAACCATATCTGTCATTGCCAGAGCTAAAAAGACTTCATTCTGTGTGCCGAATTTACAATTAAGGCTAGCGTCTTCTAAAAAGCTAGACAGTGAAAGAAGCCTCTCTTTTTGTTTTCTCACAAAAGTAGTATCTACTACATGTCCCTGATAGTTTGCAATAGGGTACAATTCTGTACGATAATTCAGCATGATATGATGAAGCTTTAATTTCCAATTGTCTTTATTAGCAGTTCGTACCAACGCCTTTTCTTTTTGACTGAACGATTTATCAGAAAAAGCCGTTCCCGTTATCATAGTAGCTTCATCTGACAAGACCTTTATTTGACTTCGATATTTTTCTGCAAGATCTTTAAACATCTTGGCACCTGCTAAATATTTTTCGCCTCTTTTCTCTCTCTTAATCCTGCGTTCAAAAGTAAAAACTTGCCAATCTAACCGTTCCCAATTTTGATGATTATTATCTCTCAAATGTTTTACATATTTTTTATTGGAGGATGAACTTGGGATAATAAAAACAATGTAAGCCAAGCACAAAAACAATTGAAGAAAAAACAATATAGGCGCATATTGACGGAATTTTCGACGAACATAAGTTGTGAGCATATTGCAGAATTATTGGAGGATGAAAGCTATGAGTATCAACGCAGAAATTCATTACCATGTTGTGCTATTCCTTTCCATCTAGCCTTCTTGTTCAAAACCGTCTTCCGTCAATCGTCCAAAAAATTGCAACACCAGTGAAAAAACACGCAACATCTGTGAAAGCCTTTCCTTTTCACAAGCCCTAACTTTGTAGCATACAAGAAATCATCTAAAAATCCCGAATCATGTTTCAACTATCTATAGCCGTTCCCAAAAAACTATCCATGATGTCACCAAAACAAGCATTCTTCAAAAAACTCAACAAAATCATACAGAAAAACCTCACCAATTCAGAACTTAGCATCGAACTATTGGCACAAGAAATGAACTTTAGCCGCAGTCAAATGCACCGTTTATTGAAAAAATTCACCAATCTATCCGCCTCCAGATACGTGCGTTTGTACCGCCTAAAAATTGCTGCAAAATTGCTCGAGCAATCCAATATGAACATCGGTCAAGTAGCCTACCGTGTCGGCTTCAACAACCTTTCCTACTTCTCCAAATCCTTCAAAGAAGAATTTGGCAAAACTCCTGCTGAATTTCATGACTATCACAGTAATACGCAGAAATAACACCACACTCACATGCAACATACGTGTTAAAAATTGAAAGAAAAATCCTTATGCCTACTGCTCAAAACGTCCAAGAAATCATGTACTCAAAAACGCTATTTCACACTCTTTTGATAGGAGCAATTCTATTGGTTTGTACCTCCACTTTTGCCCAACAAAACCGCTCCTCAAATAGAACTATGTACTCCCAAGTAAATCATAAAAACGACACCGAAGGTAAACCCTTCAAACACTTACCTCGAATGTTGTATTGTGGCAC
>JBGCDY010000434.1:0-15771 GCA_045105835.1 Chitinophagales bacterium | reverse complement strand
GGGGTGTTCGCCTATCAAACAAAAATAGAGCGTTGCCGCCAAACCATATACATCAGAGTAGGGACCAGAATCGTCTTTTTTGGTATATTGAGCGATGTATTGCTCCATTGGAGCATAGTTGGGAGCTTTGACACCTGTTTCTTCGGGTTGCTGAACAAATTGCCCCGTCATTCCCATGCCTACCAATACAGGTTTTCCTTCTTTGGTAATCAATATATTGGAAGGACGTATGTCTTTGTGTAGGAGTCCTTTTTCGTGTACTTCGTTGAGGGCATTGGCTATTTTGCCAATATAGAGAAGTGCTTCTTCTTCTGACAATCCATTCCGCTCTTCAACATAAGATTCAAGCGTTTGATCTTCGACATAATCCATGATGAGATAGACCGTGTTGTTTTCTTCAACAATGTCTCTTACTTGAATAAGATTGGGATGCTTGAACTGTGCCAAAGATCGCCCTTCGGCCATGAATTTCTTTTTATAGCCTTCGAATCTTTTGGAAGCCATGCTACTTTTTACATGAACTTCTTGATTTTCATTTCTGCTGCATTTGGCAGATAAATATAATTCTTTGACGGCAACATGGATGCCTAATTGGAGGGAGGTTGCTTTGTAGGTGATGCCGAGTCCACCTTCTTCAATAACACTTTCGATTCGATATTTGTTATTGTAAAGTGTGGTGCCTATGGGAAGTGTTTGGGTAGATTGATTCACAAGAAACAGTTTTTAATCAATAGATGGAATATAGGTTTTTGAAGTGTTTTTATGGGTATAGGTGTATTTGGTAGTTAATGCTTGCATATACAATATTCATACCACAAATACTTTGCCGTGACACAAAACTGATATTATTGTGACAATTAAATATCGGAAATACACTTTTTTTAGAATAGTGTTTGCTTCTTCAAGCAGTCGTTTTTTTTTCAACATAAAAACATATCGAAAAAATAGATACATCAGATAAGATTTTTTTGCAGTTTGCTACAAATAATATACATTGTCTATGTAGTGATTAAGAATGGAACTTGATTACGAAAGGAATGAATAAAAGTTATGGAAAAAGTAAAAAATGACTTTTTTATGTCAAATGTATTGGTGTTGTGGCACAGGAATTGAGTATTAATATGTACACACCGTTATACACCGCACAAAACTATTAAACATGACTATTCAACCCCGAAAATTCATCCCTCAATCCGTATCTTTAGATTTAAGTTATTTGCAACAAGTTTCAGAAGGCGATATTTCATTTGAGCGTGAAATACTGTTACTTTATTTACGAGAGGTTCCTCTGTTGGCTCAAAAAACAAAGAAAACATTGAAGGTGGGAGACTACAAAACTGCTGCCGATTTGATACACAAATTGAAGTCAAAAATTCGTGTAATTGGTCTAAAGCAGGCATGGCGATTAGCCGACTTTATTGAGACAGGTTTGAGAAAAAAAACAAACCTATCTGAATTGGTGAAAAAGATAAAAGTTTTTTTTAAGATTATACTTCAAAGTGTTCAGTTAGCTAAGAAAGAATTATTAAAACGTACCTGTACCAAATGAAATGTTTAATTGTTGATGATGAAGCCATCTCCCGACGTACACTTGTGAAAATGTGTAGTAAGGTTGATTTTTTAGATGTTATTGCAGAATGTAGTGATGCCACACAAGCCTTGATATATTTACAGAATGAAGATATAGATTTGATATTTTTGGACATACATATGCCTAATATGACAGGTATAGAGTTTGTTCGAACGATGCGACAACTTCCCCAAGTGATTTTTTCTACTTCTGACGAAAATTTTGCCTTAGAAGCATTTGAATACAATGTCACAGACTATATTATAAAGCCAGTAACTTATCCTCGTTTTTTGAAGGCTGTTCAAAAAGCACATGCTATTTATGAAAGCGAAAGTGTGACTAGTTCAACGCATGCTCCTAAAATAGAACAGCAAACGCTTTTTTTGAAGGAAGATGGACGATTCACTAAGCTTAATATTACGGACATCTTATGGATTGAGTCGGTTGGAGATTATGCCAATTTTATCACCGTCAAAGACAAACATACAGTTCATGCCACCTTGAAGAAAATTGAGATGAGACTGCCTCCAGAAAGGTTTCACAAAATACATCGAAAATACATCATTAACCTTAGTAAGATTATAGATATTGAAGATAATTCAGTACTCATAAAAGACAAAATTTTACCCATTAGCCGCCGAAATAAGGACTCGTTGATGAAGAAACTGAACCTTATTTGAAGCTTATCGGTCATTTATGACCATTTATCGCTTCAATAGGTTGGTTTATCGAATACCATAGACTTTTAGTTTCAGGCTGCCTTATATTTGCATTGTAAAGAAACAAGATTAGGATAGTTTAAAGTTGTTTAGTTTAGATTTAAAACGAATTATGAGCGCCAAAAGCAGGAATGCCTTACCAAAGGAATTCCTGCTTTTTTTGTTGACAGAAAATGGATAATGAAATATCAACTAAACAAAAATGCCACATCTCCACGATCCAGTTGTTTCATAAAACTCTTTTCGGTTGAAATCAAATCTGCGGCAAGGGCCCTTTTCTTTTCCTGCAAACTCATGATTTTTTCTTCAATGGTATCCCTGCAAATCATGCGGTAAGCAAAAACTTTTTTGTCTTGACCAATGCGGTGAGTACGGTCAATCGCTTGTTGTTCGACAGCAGGATTCCACCAAGGGTCGATGAGGTAGACATAATCTGCTTCGGTAAGGGTCAATCCCAAACTACCTGCTTTGAGGCTGATTAGAAAGATGCGGCATTTTTCATCTTCTTGAAAATGATTGACGGCATCTTTTCGGGCTTTGGGGCTGAGTGATCCATCCAAATACTCGTATTCAATGCCTTCCTTTTGAATTTGTTCTTTGATCATTGCCAGCATGCCCAAAAACTGTGAAAAGACCAAGATTTTGTGGTTGTGACTGATGTCTTTGACATGATCCATCAACTCCTTCAGCTTGATAGAGTCTTTGCCGTAATCTTCTGCGTCATTGAGCAGAGCGGGAGAATTGCAGATTTGACGCAGTTTCATCAATCCTTCCAAAATATACATGCCTGCTTTCGACATACCGTCTTCATCTATTTTTTCCAATATCTTGAGGCGGTAATTGTCTCGAAAAGCTTCATATACTTTTCGCTGTTGCCCATTCATTTCACAATAAAGAACGGTTTCTGTTTTTTCGGGTAATTCTTTGGCAACTAATTCTTTGGTACGCCTGAGGATGAAAGGGTATACAATTTTGCGAAGCGCCTGTGCCTTCATCGTATCGCTGTGTTTGTCGATTGGATTGGCAAATTCTTTTTTGAAAAACTCCATACTACCTAACATACCTGGATTCAAAAAATTCATTTGAGCGTATAGGTCGAAGGTATTGTTTTCGATGGGAGTACCTGTGAGGGCAATGCGGTTTTTTGCCTTCAATAGGCGAGTAGCTTTGTAGCGTTTGGTAGTGGGGTTTTTGATGGCTTGTGATTCGTCTAAAACGATGTAGTTGAATGTGTATTTGCTGAAAAGATTGATGTCAGAAGTCAATGTGCCATAGGAGGTGATGATGATGTCGTAGTCTTCAAAATGGCTGCTTGTGGATTTTTCTCTAAAAGGACCATGGTGGCGGAAGATACTGAGTTGTGGGCAAAATTTTTCAACTTCTTTTTCCCAGTTGAAGAGTAGGGTAGTAGGGGCAACGACGAGGTTGGTGTTGGTTGTGTCTGCTTCTTTTTTGTGTTGAAGTAAGGTCAGGACTTGAAGTGTTTTACCGAGTCCCATATCGTCTGCTAAACAGCCTCCCCATTGAAATTCATCCAGAAAATTCATCCAATTGAAGCCTTCTTTTTGATAGTCTCGCAGGGTGGCATTGATGTGGATGGGCATTTTTACCTGTTCGACATTTCTAAACGATTTGAGTTTTTGTTTTTTGAGAAACAATTCTTTTTGAACTTCCTCATCGTCAATCATTTCATAGAGTTCGTCCACCAACGAAAAATGTACTTTGGAGATGCGCAACTCCTTGCCTTTGATGCTACTCAATTTGAATAAATCGGCATATTTTACGAGCCATTTTTCTGGCAATACCCCCAATTTTCCATTGTTCAGTCGCACAAAATTTTCGTTTCTGAGCAAGGCTCTTTGTACTTCTCTAAGGGATACGGTTTGGTCACCAAAACTGACATCGGTTCTGATATCGAACCAGTCTATTCCAGAGCTGACTTCAAAATCCATGGTTGGACGATGCAAATCGTAGTGGAAACGACTGAGGGTTTTGAAGCCAAAGACCTCAATGTTTTTTTGTTCTAATTTTTCGAAGGCCTCCAAAAACCATTCGTTTTCCATCACTTCTTCATAGTTGAGAAAGTAGTAGAGTCCGTTGGTGATTTCGGTGGCTTGTTCTGTGAAATCGGGATGGAGGTTTTGCATCAAAGAATTGAACCATTGTTCAAATTCTGTATCACGCGCCATTTTGGTGATTTCGCCATCTTGCTCTGTGACCCATTCAGGATTTCCATCAAGCTCTAATTGTTGTCCACCATAATCGACAATGGGCTGGAAAATCAAAAAGTCTTCGGTTTCCTTGAGAAACAATTGTGCTTTTGCAGCAGATTGTTCTTCTTTGATTTTCAAATCCAATTGGATATCAACAGGGTGTTTGCTTTGAAGTGGAATTACCACATTTTTGATGAGTGCGGGTAGTTTTTCCTTTCTTACGGAGATGTTGGGGTGTTTCAAAAACAATTGCAGGCTATCCAATTCTTCCACGTTTTCTATTAAATAGAGTTGGTCGTTTTGATAGAGGATTTGTGGACTGACAAGTTTTGCTTGGTCAATTGGCAATATTTTGCCTTCACATTTGATGGCAGAACTGAGCTGAATCAAATCTCCTCGACCATAAAGACTGAAATGTACTTGGGCAGGTGCTGGAGCTATTTGGACATTCTCTAAGTCTTTTAGGTTTGGAAGCCCTCTTGTGGGAAGGATATTGATGTAGCTGATTTTGTCTTGAAGGAGTTGGAAAAGTGTTTGTAGCCTTTGGGTGACATAGGTTTGGGTAACTCGATAAGCAGCGTTTTTTAGGTTTTTTTGTTCGAGTAAAGAAACGACTCGTCCATCAAAGGTAGGAATGGTGGACAGTTTGCACAGCGAATGACTGAAGGCATACTGTGCTACTTCTTCTCTTGAAAGTTCGTGTATCAACTGTAGAATATTGCGGTCTTGATCATCCAAAATGCCCAAAAAACGGCTGGATATGTTTCCCGCTTCATCGGTGAGGGGTTTTAGTTTTGCGGCTATTTTATTGCCTTGTGCATTGATTTTGCCACAAACTGACTGTATGACGAAACCTGGCATATAGGTATTGTCGTCAAAATGAAAAATGTAGGCAATAGAAAGCGGTTCTTTTTCGGGGAGTCGTACTTGTCCTTCCTGAAGTGGTATGGGAAGTGCTTTGTCTTTGATGGCAATGGTTTTGTACTTTTTACCCCATTTTTCCAAATCATTGATTTTCACCAAAGAATTGTCAAGTACTTTGAGCTCTGGTTTGCCTTTTTCCATGACAAACTCAAACTTGCCTATCAATTCATCGGCAAGGCTGAATCCATAATCTGCTAATAATTGATTTTTTCTACTCGTCCAGTCACGTATAGAATCGAAGGCGAGGTCTCCTCGTTCAAACTTTAATTGCAGAAATACGACTGCTTTGTGTAAACAGACTTTGTGTTTGCTTTCGTTGCAGGTGCAGGAGGTAACAATTTTGTCTTCTCCAATTTTTTTAATTTCTACACCATTGTTTGACCCCTTGAATTTTACGCTTGCATTGACCATCCTATCACCTGTGATGCGAATGTCTGCCCTTGAGTTTTTGGCAAGCTGGCGTGCTCTTGTCCAATCGGCATGCGCCATATTGTGGTGAATAATGTTCTCTTTGATGCCCTTCATGTAGAGTACGGTGTGGGATTGATTGTACTCTTGGATGGCACTGGATTTACTCGATTCTCTGACTTTTTTTTCTAAAGCCAACAAAGCTGCAATCCGATGTTTGCAAATACCTCCCCAGTCATAAGGACAGCTACATTCTGCCTCAATACTGCCTCCTGTTTTGAAGTCGGTGATGAGCACCTTGTATTTTTCAAAGGAGTATTCACTGGCAACCTTGTAGATAGCAATTTCACGGTCAATGTCGAGTCGCTCCAATTCATAACTGTTTGTTTTGAATATGCTGCGTCCTTTTGTGCGACTTTTTGCCGTTGAATTACTTCCAATATACCGTTGAATGATGGTGCTTATTGCAGACACTTTGATAGAGAAATGTGGTTTTACATTAGACAATTTTATAAAGATACAATATAAATTGTGAATGGACAACGAGTAAATTTGTGAGACAAGCCTTTTTTAGCTAGATTCGCAACCACATGAATAAAATCGTGTTGTTAAAATGCCCTGATTTCTTAACGTTAAATTTTTTAAAACATGTTCAAAATCAAATTGGTAACAGTTTTTGCTTCTTTTTTATGCTTTACTTCAATGCTATTGGCGCAGAACTGCGACGCACTTTTTCTGGAATACTATAAAAATGGAGATGCGCCTAGAGCGATTTCTAATTTTAGTGCATTTTGTGAAGGGGTGAAAGAAGCCGAGAAGACCAAAGACTTTTCTGTGAAGTGGAATGTAAATGAAAGGTATGATATTCGGTCTTGTATCCGATATGGTTTTGAAATACATGGTGTTGACATCATTGCAGCAGGTGGAACAAAGGATGCCAAGGAATTGGATGCAATTGAAGGCTATAACTTTGTGATGAATAAACGCATAAAAGTTAAGTTAGGAGAAGATTACAATGATTTGGGAGTTGTTTCTCCAAAATTTTTCGGACCAGAAGATATTTTTACCGAACAATTTTATGATACTTTCAATAGTCGTTTGAAAATCGAAAAGGCAGATAAAGGCTTCATCAAATTGACTCTGGCGAAGGATGATGGTTTTCACGATTACATGAACGTAATCATGGTCAAAGACCGTCGTTCTGATGCTGAATTTCGATTCAGTGACTTATACAATGGGATAACAGTACCAATGACTGAGGAAGATGAGAATGGTAAAAATAAATTATTCAATTTTTCCTTAAAAAACTTTACGCATCCCCATTACTGTTCTGCAAAAGATGCTCCCGATGCTTTTGTTGTCTGGGTAAAACTGAAAGAGTTTTTGGGTAAGTAGTCTATAATTGATGGATGCATTGGAGAATGCATAGACAATATAAGGCATCCAATAAATTAAGACTATCGACTGCTAGTTGTACCTTGATGTATTCCTTCGTATCTTTACTTTATCATGAGTTCACCCTTTCTGATTGATAATAATGACTTCTACATTGGAGGTACACAGCATATCTTAGTATTGCTGATATCTATTCTATTAGGTACAGTGATTATAACCTACGCCCTCAAAAAAATGAAACCTGCGGAGCAGTATCGTTTGGGCTTAAATATGGCATTGCTTGTTGCTTTTTCCGAAATTGGATGGATGCTTTTACGCTTGTATCTGGGCGTTTTCAATCCTGCTGAAGATTTACCTTTTGTCGCCTGCCATTTCATGGCATTGATGCTGCCTGTATTGATGTTTGGACTCAATCGTTTGCTATACGAAATTCTATATTTTTGGATTTTGGGAGGAACGATACAAGCCATCCTGACACCGCACCTAATCAATGGTTTTCCACACTATACGTTTTGGATGTTTTGGATAGTTCATTGTGGTTTGGTCATTGTGATATTATACGCTACGATTGTCTATCAAATGCGTCCAACGTTTCGAAGTGTTTGGAAAGCTTTTTTTGTAATGCAAGGTTATATAGTGCTTTCATTCATAGTAAACTATGTTTTGGATGCGAACTACAATTACGTTTGCTACAAACCCCCAACGGCTTCTATATTGGACTATCTTGGTCCTTGGCCTTGGTATGTTGTAGGCACAGAAGGAATTGTTTTGTGTTTGTTTTTGATAGCATATAGTCCCTTCTGGGTGATGGATAGGTTCAAATCTGTTGACGACTCCTTAGTGTTGGAGGAGAACCAGAAATTAGGAGCAAGTCAAAAGTGAGCATTTTGCTAAGAAATCCTCTCATTTTTTGAGGAAATAAGCAACTTTCAATCTCAGAAACAACGTATATTGAAGAAAGAAAAAATGAGAAATTATATTTTGACCTTGCTAATGTTTTGTTTCTGCGGCATGTCTTCATCCTGCGGGATTTTGAAGTATTCTTTTACAGGTACTTCCATCAATCCCGATGTCAAAACGGTGAGTGTAGAGCGCATTCCCAATCAAGCCAGTTTGGTTATCCCTTCTTTAAGTCAGACGTTTGAAGAAAAACTCAAGGACAAATTTACCATCGAAGCCCGTTTAGAACTGGTTGTAGAAGAAGGAGATGCTGCATTTTCTGGTGTGATTACCCAATACAATATACGCCCTGCTGCTTCTGGAGCAAACGATGAAGCAGCCTTGAACCGCTTGACCATTGGCATGAAAATGGAATATACCAACCTCATTACCGAAGAAAACTGGTCGAGTAATTTTAGTCATTTTGCCGATTTTGACAAGGATGCAAGTTTGACAGACGTAGAAAACAGTTTGATTGATGAAATAAGTGACAACATTGTAGATGATATTTTTAACAAGGCTTTCTCCAATTGGTAGAAAGAGAGTTTTTATGTACCTTGTAAATCCTTTGCCCCAGTTTCAAAAAGAACGAAAATTGTTATCAACCGCAATATTATGGACAAGCAACCAATATTAGAAGCCATCACCAACATCCAAACACTTGAAGATGTATCTTCTTGGGATTTGCAAACCATTTTAGCAGACTTCCCTTTTTTCCATACGGCACACCTTATGTGGGCGAAAAAGTCAATGGATGCAGACAGTTATGAGGTGGAAGAAATCATACAAAAAGCAGCTATATATGCTGGAAACCGAGGAGTATTGTACAAATTACTCCATCAAAAAGCAGCAGATTTAGACCCCAATCTACATTTGGATACACTCCAAATGGACAAGAAAAACTTACCCATAATAGTCGAACAAGCAGAAATAGATGAATTTGAAACAGAGGTTGTTTCAATTGAAGATTTGGATTTACCTATTGAGGAAGAAATTTCTGCAATTACAGAAGGCAAAGATAGTTTGGGTTTCTTAGAAGGGAGTACAGATGGATTGGTAGATGGTACTGAGGGAATTGCAGTGGAGGATGTCAAAGAAATGGTGAGTAAGGAAACGGAAGAAAGAGAGGAGTTGGCAGTATTAGAAAAATTGAAGGAAGAAATAGCTGATAAACAAAAGAGCATTGAACTTCAATTAGAGGAGGAGATTTCATCAGAGGGTTTAGAAAAGGAAAACTTTATTGAGGAAACGACTGCTTATCCTGCTGCAATGGATGAAAAAATGGAGGATACAGCTCGTTCTATTACTTCTTCAATAGACAAGTCCTTGCTTAAAATTGCTCAGGAAGATACCATTGAAGTAGAAGACAAAGAAGTCTCCATAATACCTGCTACAATGGAAGTATTGCAGGATGATACAGATGAAGATGATAAGTTTGCACTCAAGCACATTTTTGACAAAGAAGACAAAGTAGACGAAGACGATTATTTGAATACAGAACAAATTTCGGATAAGGCACGCAAACAAGTAGAATCTGAATTGTCTGCAAGACTTGAAAAACTAGAAGGCAATACGGTTACTCCTACTTTAGATAGTAGCTACACTGCTGACTTAAGTGATTTGGTGAAGAAAGAATTAGGTGAGAGTGTGCAAAAAGATATAGAGGAACTTCAAGGAAGTATCGACACAGATTTTGAGGAAGAGGAGGACATGAGGGTCAATTCAGCCATCATTAGGGCTTCAATTGAGGAAGATAAAGCAGCCTTGAAAGAATCTATTTCGGATGTGCACAATGAGGTGTTTTTGGACGATGATGAAGAGTATGAAGAAGGAGTTCATCCCGAAAATGAAATTGAGTCGGACTTGATTATGAGCCTAAAAGCGAAAGTCGAATCTTACAAACAAAAGAAAAAAACATTTGAAAGCTGGCTTACAGGAGATTCCAAACAAGAGGAGCAACCGAAGGTGAAATTGAGTGAAGAGGACGAAAGTGAAATCAAGAAGTTCGTTGATTTTCAGTCCGAAATGAAGGAAACAGATACTGTAGACACTCCTTCAATGACCAATGAAACCCTATTAGAAGGTACAGAATCAATGGCGAAAGTATATGCACAACAAGGGCACTATGAGCGTGCAGTGAAAATTTATGAACAGCTAAGTTTGAAATATCCAGAAAAAAGCGGTTACTTTGTAGGCAAAATTGTTGAACTTCAAAAGAAATTGTAGTTATGTACGTATTTATAACCATTCTCATTATCTTCATCTGCCTATTAATGATGTTGGTAATTTTGGTACAAAATCCCAAAGGGGGAGGATTAGGATCTGCTTTTGGTGGCGGAGGTGGAAACATGATGGGAGGTGTGAAGCAAACAACAGACTTCCTTGACAAAGCTACTTGGGCATTAATTGTAGCCTTATTTGTTCTGAGTATTGTAACAACAGCTTTCCTACCTGAACAAAGAGGTGGTGGTAGCGATGTTGGAAATGAAACACTTATCGAAAGTATTGAAGACTCTGAATAAGACAAAATAATACAGAAATACATATTGGCTGAAAAGTCATAGGAAATGGCAATCTATTCGTAGGTTGCCATTTTTTTTTTAACATTTTTTCACGCAATTCTCACCTGTTTTACAATCCCATTCGGGAACTTTTTTTCGTTCAAAACCATTACCTTATAATGACAGGTACTTTGTACCACCTAATACCGAAAATGTGACTGTTTTACCATTATGAGTCAAATCAATTTCACAGGAAAAGTTGTTTACAAAAACATCGAAATGGGTTTTTGGGGCTTAGAAGCCAACAATGGCGCAAAATGGCTACCCGTCAATTTGCCCACTCACCTTCAACAAGAAGGACTGAAAGTTCAGATAAGTGGCAGAAAAGTAAACGATTTCTTTTCGATGATTATGTGGGGAAATCCCATAGAAATAACCAACTACAAAACAATATAAGTCATGGTCTTATCCCTATATTCAATTAGCTACTTAGCCAGTTTATTCTGCGCTATTTTTTGGTCGTTTTTTGATGCTCGTGGACGAAAATTCTGGGCATGGCTTCCAAAAATCGGCTTTTTCCTCTCTACAGGTTTTTACCTCTTCAATGTGTTTTACAATGCAGAGTATGCCGAAACCAATATTGTCGTATTGTTGATTCGAGATTTGGGCTTATTGCACATATTGACATGGCTTACCACCAAAGTAGCCATCAACAAATCATGGTTTGGACTCTGGTTCATGGGTTTGTTGGCAGGAATGCTGTGGATTTACGCTCCTGTTGTACTCGAAAAATCGTTCAGCAAACACAAATTGGGCGAAAACCCAGTCTCAAATGTTGAGTTAAAAGTACCAATAGACCAAAGCGGCGAATTGTTGTTTGATATCAAGAACGAAAGTCAATTGAAGGAAATTCAAGAAAAATTGGCGAAATATGAAGTGAATATTCAACGTGCTTTCCCCGAAATTGCCCATCCAGAAAAAACCAATTTGGATGAGTATTACATCGTAGATATTGGAGACCAACACGAAAACGAAGTAAGAGAAGTATATAATAAACTCAAAGACTTAAAGTCGGCAGTCGACTGGGTTGAATACAATGAGATTGTTTCCATTGACCCTCTCGAATCCGAAAAAACACAGAAAAACCAAATCAAGTATGTGATTGATGACGAACGGGTAAACGAGCTTTGGGGTTTTGAATGGATGAAAATGAACGATACCTACAAGTTTTTGAATGATTCAAAAATCAAACCCCGAAAAGTGGCAAAAATAGCTATTTTGGACACGGGAGTAGATGGTTCACACCCTGATTTGAAGGACAATTATGTATCGACGCTCAAAAAGTACGATGCCGATAAACGTGGACATGGTACACATTGTGCAGGTATTGCAGGAGCAGTTTCCAACAACAAAATTGGAGTAGCTTCTTATGCACCCAACAATGATTTTGTAGAAATTACAAGCATCAAAGTATTGAGCGATTATGGCTTTGGTTCTCAACAAGGAATCATCAATGGAATGATAAAAGCGGCGGATATTGGAGCAGATATTTTATCAATGTCTTTGGGTGGACCTTCAAATGATGCTTCCCAAAGAGCCTACAACGATGCAGTTAAATATGCCAATAAAGCCAATGCAATCGTGGTGGTAGCAGCAGGTAATTCAAATAAAAATGCTACTCAATTTACACCCGCCAACTGCAAAGGAGTCATCACGGTTTCGGCAGTAGATAGCGACTTGAACAGAGCCAAGTTTTCCAATTACATCAATGACTTGAAAATGGGAATCGCTGCTCCTGGAGTAGATATTCTATCGACTTACCCTGAAGGGGATTATCAAGTATTCAGCGGCACTTCAATGGCAACACCCTATGTAGCAGGCTTGTTGGGAATGATGAAGGCGGTGAACCCCAAAATGACCACCGAAGAAGCTTACGAAATATTAAAAGATACAGGTATCGAGACCACAGATACCCACAAAACAGGTAACTTTATCCAACCATTGAAGGCTTTGGAGCAGGTGATTGATTAGTCTTTCAAATTAATGCTGTAAGTTATAGTGTTTCTTGTCATACTGTAAGTATCTTCTGAATGGATAGGAGGATTTAGGATCAGTATCTATCAGGTAAAATAATTGATGGGACTATTGAGAAGAAGGTTAAAATACAGAATGCTCTGATAAAATCTTCCAATCATTTTTCAAAAAAACAAACAAATCAACGATAAATAAAATGGACGAATTAACCAGAAAAGACAAAGCAGATGACATTGTGAATCACAATATTTTTATGTCAATGGGAGCAGGTACATTGCCAATTCCATTTGTAGATGTGATTGCGGTGACTTCGGTTCAAATGAGTATGCTCAAAGATTTGTGTGAACTCTACGATGTGCGCTTTTCAGAAAATTTGGCAAAGAATGCCATTACCGCTTTGGCAGGTAGCGGCTTGGCACGCCTTGGGGCAAGTGCGGTGAAGACCATTCCAGGGATAGGTACTTTCTTTGGAAGCGTCTCTATGGCAGTGCTTTCGGGAGCTTCAACTTATGCTTTAGGGCAGGTGTTTGTGACCAATTTAGAAGGTGGTAGAACCATTTTGGATTTTGATTTGGAAGAAGGCAAAAACCTGTTTGCCAGAGCTTTTGAAGAGGGCAAAGAATATGTGAGCTCCTTGGACAAAGAACAAGGTGGTAGAAAAGCCAATGCGGACAACAAACCGCCTGTGAACCCCAAACCCAATTCCAACAAAAACAAAAAAGGTGCGAATTCAGAAGAAGATGTTTTTGCATTGCTCGAAAAACTGGGCAAATTGAGAGAGAAAGGCATTCTTTCAGAAGAAGAATTTTTGACCAAAAAAGAGGAACTATTGAAGCGTTTGTAGGGTGGTTTCCTTACTGCAAACTGTCCTATAATAGACGGCAAGAAGTAAAACCTTCCAATTTTAGATGGTGTTTGATTGAGTATAAACAAACATCAAAACGGCAGAATATGACCTTAAAAACATGGATTGGAAATTTTGGAATGCTGATTATAAGTACATTGCTTATTGTAAGCTGCTCTCCAAAATACAAAATTGCTTCAAAATCAGAACCGATTACCCACGAAATTTGGGACAGTTTACTAAAAAAACATATCACTGACGAAGGATTGGTCAACTACAAGGGATTCCAAGAAGACCGAAAAAAACTGGATACCTATCTGCAAAAATTATCTGTACATCATCCAAATGACAAAAACTGGTCACAAAAAGAACAATTGGTCTATTGGATGAATGCCTACAATGCATTCACTATCCAACTGATTCTTGACCACTATCCTTTGGAAAGCATCAAAGATGTGGTTTCTGGTCCAAGTATTGCGTTTATCAGTTCTCCCTGGGACATCAAATTCATTGACATTGAAGGAGCAAAATACGATTTGGGCAACATCGAACACAATTTTTTGCGAAAGCGATTTGAAGAGCCTCGCATACATTTTGGCATCAACTGTGCCTCTATTTCCTGCCCCAATCTACCTCAATTTGCTTTCACTGTCGAAAAAGTAGACGAACAGTTAGACGAACTTGCCCGCCTATTTATCAATGACTCTTCAAAAAACAAAATCAATGCTGACAAAATAGAAATCTCCAAAATCTTCAACTGGTTTGGAGGAGATTTTAAAACAAACGGAACACTCATTGAGTACCTCAACCAATATTCCAAAACCAAAATCAATACAGACGCAAAAGTCAGTCATTTAGATTATGACTGGAACTTAAACGAAGCAAAGTAAGAAATCTGTATTAGTGATTAACGGTTGGATTGTTTTCTTAATGGGATTTTTTGCAAAAATTAGAGAAAATGCCTTATCTTTAGTAACGAATGAAAATCAAAGTTTTTTTGTATAGTGATTGGTAAATTATCAATTACTATTTCACCAATCACCATACTAATTTTTAATCAACCCCCTTTTTCTCACTAAAAACACAGAATACCATGATTATTCCTATTATCGTATTGATTGTCGTTGGCATCGTTTTGATGGGCATGTACAACAATATGGTCAAGCTTCGCAACCGCCTTGAAGGGGCATGGAGCGATATCAATGTACAGCTCAAACGCCGTTATGACCTCATTCCCAACTTGGTCGAAACAGTCAAAGGCTATGCGAAACACGAAAGCGAAACCTTCGAAAAAGTAATTCAAGCTCGAAATGCAGCTACCAATGTTCCGAGTAGCAGTGTAGCAGCACAGGCACAAGCAGAAGGAATGTTGACAAGTGCATTGAAGCAAGTGATGCTTGTTGTGGAAAACTATCCAGAATTGAAAGCGAATACAAACTACCTTCAATTGCAGGAGACACTCAGCAGTGTAGAGGACGACATCCAAAATTCTCGTCGATACTACAATGCCATCGTACGAGACTTCAACAATGCTGTCGAAACTTTTCCTTCTTTGATAGTTGCACGTATGTTCAACTTCAATCCTTACGAATACTTTGAAGTAGCAGAAGGAGAGCGTGAAAACGTAAAGGTTAAGTTTGATTAATCAGATGAAACAATAGAGGCGTGAGTTAAGAGTCATTTTTGTATCCTGCAAAAAGGCTTTTAATTTGCGTTTTTTTATTTTTGGGCATTTATTATTACTTTCCTAAGTACAAGACAAAAGTAAATTTCGGGAATAAAACCTTATAGGTTTGATTTTTGAAAACTCATACAAATTAGGTTATCCAGAGAAAATACATGAAGAAAAACCTATAAGGTTTAAGCTCTGAATTAACTAAACGTTTTGTCCTATACTGAAATTACTTTCAATAACCTTGTGTTTAAAATATTTAGTTATTTCTTCTTACAATATGACATGTGGTTTTTGTCATACTGCAAGTATCTTCTGAAGGTATAGGAGGATTTAGGTTCAATATCTATCCAGCAAGATTAAGTTGACGAACTGCTATGTGAAATCATTAAAATAAACTAGCTCGATTAAGTTTCTATTCTACTCTCAATCAAAGAGTATTTGTACTTTTAATTTGAGTTTTTACCAATTCCTCCAACCACAATTCGCTCCCTGCAATGAGAAACGCACTTTTTACCCTTGCCCTCACCCTACTCTGTAGCCTATCCGTTT
>JBGCDY010000433.1:0-2308 GCA_045105835.1 Chitinophagales bacterium | reverse complement strand
GATTGCAGGAAAAGCCTACTCCTACCCGCTTTTTCACCAAATCCCTAAAAAGCCTAAGAAAGCTCCTCCTATCAAAAATAAAGATACCCACTTGGACAAACTCAAGTCCTATGCTTTTCAATATGGTGTAGAAAAACAAGATTTCACAGAGAAGGTCTATATCAATGCTGAAGAAAGAATCATAGATTTGCACATAGAAAAATTGACCAAATCCTATCGACATTTGACAAAAACGCATATATTGCTCCTTCAATTGAAAGAATGTCAAAAGAGCATTCAAGCAGCCATCAAAAGAAAGGAAAAAAACATGGTGGTGATTCATGGAATCGGCAGGGGAAAACTTAAAAAAGAGGTTTTTAAGCTTTTGATGAACTATAACGAAGTGAAAAATTTTAAGAATGAATACAACCATCGCTATGGCTTTGGTGCAACAGAAATTTTCTTTGAATATGAAGAAAATTAATTATCTTACCACAAAACAACATAAAAGACTACAAACCATTCTATCGCTTTGACACTCAATAGAGAGCAGTCAAAGAGGAAAGTCCGGGCAACACAGAGCAACCACACCATCTAACTGATGGACTCCGACTCGAAAGAATCGGAGATAGCCAGTGCCGCAGAAAATAACCGTTCCGAGTAATCGGGATAAGGGTGAAAAAATAGGGTAAGAACCTATGGGCAGATGTAGGGATACATTTGTGGGGTAAACCTTGTGGGTTGAAAGACCAAATACACCAGCATGTCCAAACTTCGGTTTGGACTGAGGGCTGCTCGCTCGAAGCTGGGGGGTAGGTCGTTGGAGGTAGTGGGTGACTGCTATCCTAGATAAATGATAGAAGATTGGATTTTTTCCAATTACAGAACTCGGCTTATAGGTTTGTAGTTTTTTTCCTTGTTCAACAGTTGCATTGCTAAATTGCTCTATTGTTATCCTTTAACCATTCAACAATTTAACTATTTAGTCATCCAACAATTCCCTCATTTAGCGATTAAGTAATTAATCAAGGTAAAATTGAAAAAATTGGCTTATTTATTGTTGTTCTTTTCATAATTTTACATTTAATTATTACTCCATTCGTTCAAAAAAGCAAACAGAGAAGGTGGCTAGTAAAAAAGCAAAAATTTTATTAATTGACGATGATAGAAGTATTCGCAGAACTCTCAAAGAGATTCTAGAATATGAGGATTACAAAGTTGATGAGGCAAAAGATGACATCGAGGGTATGGTGAAAATCAAAACCAACAAATACGATGTGGTCTTTCTCGATATCAAAATGCCTAAAATGGATGGCATGGAAGTACTCGAAAATGCCCAAAAAATACGTCCCGACCTACCTATCATCATGATTTCGGGACATGGTACGATGGAAACCGCAGTGGAAGCAGTAAAAAAAGGAGCATTTGATTTTATTGCCAAACCGCCAGATTTGAATCGACTTCTATCACCGTCCGAAATGCGCTTGACAAGTCCAGCTTGATTACTGAAACCAAGGTATTGAGACGGAAAGTGACCAAGGTGCGTGATATCGTGGGAGAATCAGGTGCGATTTCCAAAATCAAGGAAACCATTGATCGTGTTGCTCCAACAGATGCACGTATTCTCATTACTGGACCAAATGGTACGGGTAAAGAATTGGTTGCCCGTTGGATACACGAAAAAAGTCACCGAAACAAAGGTCCTTTTGTAGAAGTAAACTGTGCCGCAATTCCAGCTGAACTTATCGAGAGTGAATTGTTTGGACATGAAAAAGGAGCTTTTACTTCTGCTCACAAACAACGCATTGGTAAATTTGAACAAGCGAATGGAGGGACTCTTTTCTTGGACGAAATCGGAGATATGAGTATTTCTGCACAAGCCAAAGTATTGCGTGCTTTGCAAGAAAGCAAAATTACCCGTGTAGGTGGCGATAAGGACATACAAGTAGATGTTCGGATTCTTTCGGCAACCAACAAGAATTTATTGCAGGAAGTCGAAGGAATGAAATTCCGCTTAGACCTTTTTCACCGCCTCAATGTCATTCCGATACGTGTTCCTTCTTTGAACAATCGCCGTGAAGATGTTCCATTGCTGACGGATGTTTTTATCAAAGACATTTGCAGCGATTACAACATTCCTCCCAAACCCATCACAGCAGAAGCAATTCAATTGTTGAAAAGCCAAAATTGGTCGGGTAATGTACGAGAGCTTCGAAATGTAGTCGAAAGACTTATCATTTTGAGTGAAGAAAAAATAACAGGAAATGATGTTCAAATGTTTGTAACCCCTTCGGGTGGAAGCAGCACAGGAGGACATAGCAGTTTGTAT
>JBGCDY010000432.1:0-3933 GCA_045105835.1 Chitinophagales bacterium | reverse complement strand
TTCTCCTGCTGTTGGCTATGGGTTGTTCTACAATGATAGTAAAAGCACAAACAGACAGAAATTTATCTGCAACGACTGACAAGAATGTCATTCCTTCAGTGGCAGAAGAATCTTATGAAACTGTCGATGACGATACCAAATCAAAGAAAGAAAGTTACCGTCCTGAATCACCTGACGAACAGGCTGGTAAGCCTTTGGTGATTGATGGGATTTATGAACGCACGATTGGTAAAGAGCGCAAAATCTTGCCCTATGAGGATATTCGAGAAGCCGATGTTTTTTGGCAAAAACGCATTTGGCGAATGATTGACACCCGCCAAAAGATGAACGAAATCTTTGTTACACCGACTGCTCCTTTTATCAAAATCCTATTGGATGTGGCTGAAAAGCATGAAGATGCCTTCATTTTTTCGGATGAAGACTTTACGGTACAAACCAAGATGTCGGAAGTTCAGCAAACATTGGGTTCTATAGACACGATTAGGGTGATAGACCCTGAAACCTACGAGGAAACAATCGAGGTCGTAACAAATGAGTTTAATTGGGAAGCAGTCCAATCTTACCGCCTAAAAGAAGATTGGGTGTTTGATGAGGAAAGCTCTCGAATGATTGTCCGCATCTTGGGAATTGCCCCGATTATGGATGTCATTGACGACAATGGAAACTACCGTGGACAACGCGCCATGTTTTGGGCTTACTACCCCAGTTTTCGCCAATATTTGGTGACCCACGAAACCTTCAATCGCCAAAATGATGGCATTCGATTGACTTGGGAAGATGTTTTAGAAGCCCGAATGTTTAGTAGTTTTATCGTCAAAGAGTCGAATATTCAAGATCGCCGTATCAAGGATTACGCAACAGGTCGTGATGCACTTATTGAATCCGAACGCATTAGAAATGAGCTGTTTGAGAAAGAACACAATTTGTGGTCGTATTAATTTACAGGAATGAGTGGTTCGAAGGAATTTACAGGAATTAATGATTCTGAGGAATGGCTTATGGGGTGTATTGCAGATAGTAAAGAGACCATCAATAGCGAGGGATTTAAATCCCTCGCTATTGATGGTTAGTTGTGTACACTTATTGCAAAGTATTCCTACGAACCACCAATTCCTGTCACCACATAGCAACCCGCACGAGAAGGATGATCTTCAATCAATTGGTCTTCTTCAACATCTTTTATCATCCACAATACCAGTGCATCTCCTGATGCCATGACTGTAAACAAAGTTCCGAAATACATCACCCATACACTCCCTGTAATAAGCCCAATCAAAAAGGGTAAAATGCCCAGTAATATAGCTGGCATGACTGCTCCAATTTGATAAGCAACTTTGGACATAGGGATTTTGCTGTGCGCAAAAGGAGTCAAAGTTTTCCATGCAATTCCGTATTTAATTTCCTTGCTCGGAATCTTCCCCGCAATCATCCAAGTAATGCCATGAATCGCTTCATGCACTACAACTCCTCCAATAAAAAACGCCCAAAACCAAGAGCTATCAAAAAAGCCATTGCTATCAACCGTCCCCCAGACGAGGTAAATAACCCCAAGCATGGCAGCATAAGCCACTCCCATAAACGGAATCAAAACCAAATTTGCTTTTAGCATACTCATCGAACAATCTTTTTTTACTGTCTCCATTTTTTTGTTTTTTAGGGTTTTAAAAATATTGATTGTCTGACAAATTCCGTGGAGAATCAAAAGACTATAATAGCCTGATTTCATAAAAGAGCAATTATTAGCAAAATAGCACTCTGATTTTCTAAAAGATAGACTATTGTAGGCTCCCTTCACGGCTTTAGTCAAAGAACCAAAAGCATTCACCCAATCAGTAGCCATACCTTCCATTTTATTACAGTCTCACCTCAAAAAAACTGCTTTCAATATTTATTGATGCTGCAAAATATTGATATTCAGTGTTTTGAAAAGTGAAATATTTTTTCTTCAAACGGATTCTGTAATAAAACTTACCTTTCGACTACCAATAGGGTGAGATGAAAAAACAATTCAAAAACATCATAGATCAGCACAATGGCATCTTGTACAAAATCGGTCGCTCCTACACCACAGAGGAGGCAGACTTCAAAGATTTGTACCAAGAAATGCTCATTCAACTGTGGAAATCCTTGGACAAGTTTCAAGGGAATTCCAAGGTGTCCACATGGATGTACAGAGTCGCCCTCAATACTGCTTTGACCTACAGGAGAAAACGAAAAAGGGAAAAAAAGTCAGATACACTTGACCATATAGGCGAAAAAGTAGCCTGTGTAGGAACAGCAGGAATTGAAGCGATGAACCAAAAGGAACAAAAAATAGAATTGCTCTACAAGTGTATCAACCTACTCAAAAAAGAGGAACGTGCGATTATTTTGCTTCATTTGGATGGGAAAAAGTATGAGGAGATTGCAGAAATTATTGGTTTAACCAAGAACCATGTAGGGGTCAAAATCAAACGAATCAAAGACCGCCTACAAAGGCTTTTAAAAGAAAATAACTATGGACGAATTTAATTTGGATAATGTTTGGAAGGATTCTGAGAATCAAGCTGGTGAATACTACAAGAGTATTGAAGGAGAAGTAGAGGTGATGGCTCGAAAAAGCTCCCACTCCATTCTCACAAAGTTGAAAAGAACCATCTTGTGGGAATGGGGGGTGAGCGTATTGATGTTGGTTCTTTTGTTGCCAGTCTTATACTATACACATACCCCCCGTTTTTACCTCCATGCAATCTTATGCAGTATTATCTTCATTGCTGTTTGGATACCTTACCAAAAAATGCTGAAAAAAATCAAAATTACACCTACTCAAAATATTTTACATTGCATAGAGTCTTACATCGAAATATTGGAAGGCTTCATCAAACAAATCAAGGCGTTGATCTGGGTGTTTTTTCCAATCGCATTAGTGGTGGGTTTATTTCCTCAGTCGAAAAGTATAAGTGAAATCAGTTGGTCATTTGCTTTGATAATGAGTTCAGTTATGACACTCATCTTTGCTTTGGTTTACTGGTTCTTAGTCAAACTCTACATTCCCAAACTATACGGTCAACCCAAAAAGGAATTTGAAGAATTGTTGGAGAGATTGAAGAGTGAGGAATAAGATTCGCCAAAAACATATAGTAGCACTTGTCTTCGCATGGTTTTCAAAAACATTTCGTAACTTACCTCCTATTAATTCTTTCACACTAAACTTTAAATAAAATGCAAATCACTGGAACGTGGAAAAGTTCGGCAGGCTCGACTTTAGAAATTCAAGAAAAGGATGGCGTATTATCAGGAACTTATCAATTGAAGAGCGATGAAGCTGGAACAAAACACAAAATTATTGGAAGCATTGACCCTGATGACAGCCCAAAAGTACGACCGCTTTCTTTTTCTGTAGCATGGACTGATGCAGACGGGAACAGCGTGCATTCGGTAACGGCTTACACTGGTCAATTGAATGCAAAAAAAGAGACACCAAACATTGAAGTCATTTTTATGATTGCCAATGACAAAACTCCTCTTTGGAATGGAACAGGTATCAGTTATGACAATTTTAGCCCAGCAGAATAGTTGGACTTTTCATAAGCAAATACACATCCAAAAGCCCTAAGATTTCTATTGAAGTCTTGGGGCTTTTTTCGCAATAGGATGATATCACTCCAACCATTGTCAAAGTCTGCGACTGTTGACAAGGTTTTCATTCGTGAGGGAAAGAAATTTTGACAACAGTTTTAGTCTTATCAACAATTGAACGAATACAAGAATCTCAAGGCTTTCCTTAAAATATCTTAGAGTTTTTTGAATTTATTTGGCGTGTTTATTAAAAGGTCAAAAGTAGTGGACATTTTTTACGGATAAAGTTAACCTCAAAAAAGCAGGAAAGGATAAATCCATCCTACCAAGAATAAAGAACAATTTATATAGAGAGAGGTAATTACCCTACTTTGG
>JBGCDY010000431.1:0-14134 GCA_045105835.1 Chitinophagales bacterium | reverse complement strand
CCTGGTTGCAACATTGTCAGCGTTTACCCTATCGAGTGAAGACAGCTATGAGTTGGTCAGTACAGTACCCGTTGAAGGGAAGTTCATGACGACCGACTTCTTAAAAAATGCCTATGTCATCACCCAAAGAGACAAGGTGATGAAATACGATTCGATTGGCAATTTAATCGGAAGTTTTAGTGACAACAAGTATGGAGTACCTACTTCAATTGATGCCACGACTCCCTTCAATGTCCTCCTTTTCTTCAAGGATGTCGCAACCGCAGTCACCACCGACATGCGCTTGAATACCCGTCGCCTGTACAGGTTTTCGAGCCTCGACATCAACAACATTGCAGCAGTCGCCTTGGCTCACGACAACTATATCTGGATATACGACGAAGACGAAAACCGATTGAAAAAAATCAATCAAAACTACGAAGTCATGTATCAAAGTCTGGATATTCAGCAATTGGTTGGAGAAGAATTGCAACCCAATTTTATCATAGAACGCACCGTTTCGGGCAGTCATTTGGTATTTTTAGGCGTTCCGAATATGGGCATCATCGTTTTTGATATGTTCGGAAATTATTATACTTCTATTCCCAACCACAGCCTACAAGCAGAGGGTTTGGAATCTTTCCAAGTTATCAACGACAAAATCGTGTACTTTTTCGATGGAAAGGTATTGGTATATGATTTTTTCAGTACCGAAATAACCGCTTTAAAAATTCCAAACACTGCCACTTCAAGTGCGGTAAACATCGAAAGAGGACAACTTTTCTTGTTGGACAACAAAGAATTGAAAATGTATGCAAGGACTTTGTAGGAAACACTTCTGCATTACTGCAATATCATTCACCACACATCCAACCGTTCTATGAAATACTTTTCCCTACTGCTGCTTTTTTTACTTCAATATTCCCTTCATGCCCAAAATTGGACTTGGGAAACCCTTGAAGCCATGCCCGAAAAAGTGAGCAACAATTCGGTTGCCACTGCAATGGTCAATGGCGTGCCACACGTCTATTCTTTTGGCGGTATTGACACGACCAAAATCTATTCAGGCATTCACCTCAAAGGATTTCGCTACAATACACAGACGGGTGTTTGGAGTGACACACCGCCTTTGCCAGATGATACCAATCAGGGAGGCAAAATTGCAGCAGGAGCAAGCACGGTCAACAACAAAGTGTACATCATTGGTGGCTACCACGTTTTTGCCAGTGGCAATGAACGTTCTTCCGAAAAAGTCCACGTTTACGAACCCCAAACCAATAGCTTTTTGCCAGATGCTGCCCCCATTCCAAGGTCAATCGACGACCATGTGCAAGCCATCTGGAGAGACAGTTTGATATTTGTCGTCACAGGTTGGAGCAATACGACCAACTATCCCGATGTACAAATCTACAATCCTACTTTGAATAAATGGACATTAGGCACATTCACCCCCAACAGCATCCAATACAAAGTTTTTGGAGCTTCGGGAACCATCGTTGGAGATACGCTTTACTATACAGGCGGCGCACGCACAGGTTCCAATTTTCCCTTGACCAACTTCCTCCGAAAAGGCTATATCAATCCCGATGACCCCACCGACATTACTTGGTCAAACGAATCAGCGGACTTGTCAAAAGGTTATCGAATGGCATCCATTTCTTACAATAACAATGCTTTGTGGCTGGGTGGCTCGCTTGTTTCTTACAACTACAATGGCGTAGCTTACAATGGAAGTGGGGGCGTTCCTCCTACTGGTCGAATCGTCACTTATTCCCCTTCAACTGGAGAGTTAAGCGAAAACTTTAACGTTATTTCTCCCGTCATGGATTTGCGTGGTATTGCCCAAATCGCTCCCAATCAATTTATTATTGCAGGTGGCATGGTCGAAAACCAAGAAGTCACCAATCAAACCTTATTGATTACCGACACTGATTTTACAGACATCAAAAACCCTGTTATTTCCTCAACCTTCAAATTATTCCCCAATCCTGTAAGTGATTTTTTCAACATTGAAGGGATTGAAGCGAATGTGTTTTCTATTGAGGTTTTTGATGTGAAAGGTCAAAAATTATTGTCTAAAGAAGTGGGAAATAGCGAAAAAATTGCGGTTAAGGATGATTGGAAAAGTGGTGTTTATTGGGTGCGAATTGAAGTGGATGGAGTATTTGGGTTTGAGAAAATGGTGGTGGTTAAATAAATTTCCATATTCAAATTTGTTGTGGTTCGCTTCCTTGTGTATTTAGTTTTTTGTTTTAAAGATTTAGTTAATTTTTCATAACCCAAACAAGATTCTTCAATTTTCGGCGTTAAACAACAAACCCCGAATTCTCTTCTCTCTGAAAACCCACAAAAACAAAGACTTGTATCTTTGTGCCTCACAACGATTTTCGACAAATCCGATGAGAAGATGTCTGTATGTGATTTCACAAAACCGACACCTTTCCATCTATTCACATAATCAAAAGAATAGACTCCACAAATGAAAAGATTCCTCCTATCACTCTTTCTGGTATTTACCTGCACCTATGCAGCAGCCCAAATCGTAGACCCCGTTACTTGGTCTTTCGACAAAAAATCATTGGGAAATGGTGAGTACCAACTGAATTTCAAGGCCCAAATGGACGAAGGTTGGGTGGTGTATTCCCAATTCATTGAAGAAGGTGGTCCCGTAGCAACTTCATTTCACTTAGAATCCATCGATGGTATCGAATTGATTGACAAGCAGCCACGAGAAATCGGTGACTACAAAAAAGAAGGCTATGACCCATTTTTTGAAATGGAATTGATTAAATACGGCAAGGAAGTCACCTTTCAACAAAACATTCGTTTGAAGGCTGAAAACACGCCTATAGTTGGTCACTTGCGGTTCATGACCTGCAATGACGAATCTTGTTTACCTCCCAAAGAAGTAGAATTTTCCTTCAATGCACCAGATGAAGAAGATACAGGAAGTACTCCTTGGGGTATTTTTATTGCAGGATTTTTGGGTGGTTTATTGGCACTGTTGACTCCATGTGTATTTCCGATGATTCCATTGACGGTCAGCTTTTTCACCAAGCAAAGCAAGACCCGTGCAAAAGGTATTGCGAATGCCTTGATTTATGCCCTGTCCATCATCGTCATTTATGTGGGTTTGGGATTTTTGGTGACTGTTTTGTTTGGTCCTGCCATTCTTCACAGTCTTTCGACCAATCCGTGGGTAAATCTTGGTTTCTTTGTGGTCTTTATCCTCTTTGCCTTTTCTTTCTTTGGATTTTACGAATTGCGTTTGCCAAATTGGTTGATTAATCAGTCTGACCAAGCGAGCGACAAAGGTGGCTTGTTGGGTATTTTCTTCATGGCATTTACACTTTCACTGGTGTCTTTTTCTTGCACAGGGCCAATTATCGGTACTTTGCTTGTTGAAGCTGCCATTAATGGAAGTGTAATTGGGCCAGTATTGGGTATGGCAGGTTTTGCGGTAGCATTGGCTTTGCCCTTTGCAGTATTTGCTGCTTTTCCTGGATGGCTCAACTCCTTGCCCCGTTCGGGAGGATGGTTGAATACGGTCAAAGTTTTGCTGGGTTTTTTGGAGATTGGATTGGCTTTCAAATTTTTATCCAATGCAGATTTGGTCGAACAATGGGGACTTTTGAAGCGAGAAACATTCTTGTTGATTTGGGTTGCGACAGGCGTTTTGATGGGACTTTACCTACTCGGCAAAGTCAAATTTCCGCACGATAGCCCAATCAAAAAACTATCTTTTGCAAGAATAGGTTCTGCCCTTGTTTGCTTTGCCTTTGCCGCTTATTTGGTGCCAGGAATGTTTTGTCAGCCTTTGGATTTGGTGAGTGGATTTCCGCCGCCGATTACTTACAGCTACCAATGTGGCAATCAAGGAAGTCATTGCCCACATGGTTTGGCTTGTGAGCACAGCTATGAAGAGGCTTTGGAGATTGCCAAACGAGAAAAGAAACCTTTGTTGTTGGATTTTACGGGTTGGGCGTGTCCAAACTGCCGCAGAATGGAGGAAACGGTATGGAACAAAAAAGGAATTATTGAGAAGCTGCAAAACGATTTTGTGATTGCTTCGCTTTATGTGGACGAAAATTTGCCTTTACCTTCTTCCGACCATTTTGAGTATGAGGATAGTAAGGGAAATATCGTGAAAGTCAATGAGGTTGGACAGAAATGGCAACATTTTGAAGAAAGCTGCTTCAATAGAAATACACAACCCTATTATGTTTTGATGGATGCGGATGAACAATTGTTGAAGGCGGATGGAAGGGGTTTTACTTCAAAGGAAGACTTTCAAGAATTTTTAGAAGCAGGCTTGGATAATTTTGAAAAAGGAGTGATTGAAGGAGAAATGAAATGCCGAGAAAAAGTAGGCAATGCTGAAACAAAGGCTGCTGATAGAGCGTCTTTCTAGCACTTCAATAAAATAGATTTGATACGGCTCATTCGGAAACAAAGGTTTTCTGAATGGGCTTTTTTTGTGATGAAGTTCAAGTTATTATTTGATAATCAAAACTCTGTGTCTCCTTGCCTCTGTGTTCAATAAAACCTTCTAATCAAAAAACATCCATCTCACCCCAAATTTCAATGCCCTATCCTGCATCGGATAATGCAAAACATCGAAATAGCCATTGTTTCCTCTCGAAAAGAAGCCCTGATTCAGGTGCTGCATGGACAAAAATACACGCACTCTTTGTATTTTGACATTGACGTAAGCATCTACGATTGGGTAAAATTGCAGTTCTTGGTCTTGTAAATAAAATTGTCCTGTGGCGGGATTGTAGGCATTGGGAGCATAGTCGGTGTTGAAGTGAACGTCAAAACCAATTTTGGCGAGTGCCGCTCCGCCAAACAAATAATCTTGAAAGTAGAGGCTGTTGAAGGTCGAATAAGTAGGCAAATTAATAAAGTCTGACTCTGAAAGTTGGACAGTGGAAGTGTGGTCAAATTGGAATTTGTGGAGAAATTTGAAGCTCTTTTTGAGGTTGAATCGGCTGACGATTAGTTGGGAAGAGAGTTGAGTCGGCAAGGAAAACCTATCAAAGACAATGAATTGGTCAAAAATTTGTGTGCCTGCGCTCAATTCAAATTGTAGCTTGGGGTTTCGATATTTCGCTTCTACATGAAGGCTGCGTGTTTTTTTGAAGTCATTGTCCCAATTGAAATAATGTCCAAACCAACGGTTTTGGACAAAATCGGGGCTTAGATTTTTGATGCTGCCCTTCAATTGTAGGTCACCTAATATGGGCGAAATGGGGTAGTTCATGTTGGCTTCGGCATTGAAGTCTCCCGCATTGAAGCCGAAAAGTGCATATTCTGCTTTCAAGAGATAATTGAATCTGCGATTGCTTTTTTGCACATCGTTTTCTACCTGAAATTTGAGCAAACCTGTATTGAAGCGGTAATTGGAATCTACCCTTGCTTCAAAAGTACTTTCGGTACCTTCGGAGGGATAGTAAATCTGTGTAATGATGTCTTGCGCTTGTTGAAGGCGGGTATTTTGGTGCATCAAGCCGACCCTTGCATTGCGAATGATTTTTTTACCTTTCTTTTCGGCATCGCCAATCCACATCAAAAATACTTCGTTTTGAATGGTCTTTTGAGTCAAAGGGTTGAAGAGTAGGGCAGGGCGTTGGTCTATATCGGTTTGGTCGCCTAAGTAAAAGGCATTGTAGTAAGTTGCTGCACTTTCGCTACCCTGTTGGTCGTCGTAGAGTCGCCAATCGTTTTTGTAATTAAAGGCATAACCTATTCTTCCTCTCGGTATAAACTTCTCTATTGCCCTGATTTTGGGCTTGCGTTTCAGACTATCTTGAAGTATTCTACGTGTCATGATTGCCCGTGAAATGCTGTCTTGCAGACTATCTATTGGCAATTGAAGGGCTGCACTGTCTTTCAAAAAAGGTCTTGGAGCAGGTTTGAATTCAGTGGTATCTACCGCTATTTTTTGTTTGACCCGTCTTCCAAAATCAAGTGTTTGTTGGACAAAAATATTGCGCTCTTTTATTTGATTTTCAGCAGAAGAGAGGTTGACAGGTATAAGTATCTTTTCGGCATTCAGTTTGGTGACTGTGGTATCTTCGACGACTCCACCGTTTTGTTGGACGGTGGCATTATTGGTGAGGTAATGGGCGATGAGTTGGTAGCGTTTTTTGGGGTGTTTGTACCAGATGCTACCCGAAAAGTTGCGGTAAATGCCTTGTTGGTTTTGGTAAAGACCTGTGGCATTGGCGCTTCTGTACCTCAAAAAAATGTTGATGGTTTTGGAAGGATGTACTGCAAAATCAGCCCCAAAATTCTGTTCTTCTTCGGGTCCTATGGTGTATTGGATTTGAGAATAGGGAAAATGGGAATCGTAATAAGGAACGTTTTCAGGCTGCAAAAGATAGGCTTCAAACTGTCGAAGCCCCAATTGAAATCCTATTTTGCGTTGATAATCAAATACCAATGGCTCGTGTGCTTGGACTACATTCCCCAAATGTTTGTGCGGAAATTCACCGTATTTTAGGGCTGGATGATAGCGGTGTAGGTCGGTGATACTGGTGTCTATTTTCTGCAATTGAAGTGTGTAAGGATGGGTACTGAACGAAATCGTGTCGTAACGTGCGTCTATGTTCAGTGTGTCCTTCTGCAAAATAGGCTTAGATGTGCCACCGCTTCCTCCTACACTGCCGCCTCCAAAACCACCCCCACCGCCATTACCCAAGTTGGGCAACTGCGCGTAGGTCAAAGTGGTACATAGGACTATATTTAGAATCGCCCATTGAAGGCGGAACAAAAACTGTTTCATATATCGATTGCTGAAAATCAAAGTCAAATAAGGGTAACGAATGAAAATATTACTATTCAGCAAGCCTTGAGGTGACATCTTTTTAAAACTCAAAAATTGTTGGTTATCAATAAATTTCCAAGAAAAGGTGTAATCTCAAGGCGACCGCATCAAGATTACACCTTTTCTAAATAATTGGTTTGCAGTCTATTCGTTTCAAGGTAGAAAAAGATGTCACCTTGATGCTGAATATTTTCATTCATTACTTATCCATACGTTTGGGTTTGTAAAATCGTATCAAAAGTACGGGTAATAACAACAAATCTGCCAACAAAGCGACCAACAATGTGATGGCAACGAGCAAACCCATGTGAAAAGTACCCAAAAAATTGGAGCTGCAAAGGGTGAGAAAACCTGCGGCTAAAATAAGGGAGGTCACGACTATAGCTTTGCCTGTGGTCAAATAAGTTCGTCTAACTGCTTCGAGAACAGTGTGCTGTCGTACTTCTCTACGAAAACGGCTCAAAAAATGAATCGAATCATCTACCGCAATGCCAAAGGCAATGATGAAGATAATCGAGGTAGAAACCTTGAGGTCGATGCCCACAAAACCCATCATCCCTGCAATGAACAACAAAGGTAAAATATTGGGAATCAAAACCAACCACAAGAGTTTGACGGATGGCAATAGGAACGCAAACAAAATAGCAATGATTCCAATAGCTATTGCCAAACCCATCAACACATTTTCTGCCAAAAAACTATTGTTCAAATCCATCAAATGTGCTGTGCCTGTGATTCGGTAATTCAATTGAGATTCACCCAATTCTTTGGCGATAAAATCGTGTAAATCAGCATTTTTTTGGCGCATGATATAACTGCCCCAGTCGGGAGTTTTTCCACTGATACGCCCAACGTTTTGTTGGCTGTTGACCAATCTATTGGTTTCTATTTTATCGGCATTTTGCTGCAATCGCTTCGCAAATTCACGTGTTTTTTTGGCATTTTTTGGCAGCCTGTATTGTTCGCTTAGTCCTTGATTGTAAATCTGATTGAAGGATTTCATCAAGACGACTGGTGAAACCAAATTTTTGACTCCATATTGTTTGGTCAAAAAATCTTCTATTTTTTCTATTTCCTTCAAAACCTCAATATCCAAAACTGTTTGGGTGCTGTCTTTGGTATGTATCACCAATTCAAAAGCCCTTGCGCCACCAAATTCTTCGGCAAAAAAAGCGAAATCTTTGCGCTGCAAATGGTCTTCCTTTAAGTCTTCCAAAATGTAATTGTTCACCTTGATTTGGCTCGCTCCAAAAATGCAGGCAAGGGTAATCATTGAAGTAATGACCACAATTGTTCTGCCACGTTGTATCGTCCAGTTGAATAATCTTTCTAAATTCAAATTATTTTTTTGTAGAAAAGCATTGATTCCTGACTTGGATTTTTGGGCTTCAATGTGGAATTTCCCTTCAATAAGTGTCAGGATGGCAGGGACTAAAGTGTAGGTTAGGCAGAGCGCAATCATTAGTCCAATCGTGGAATACCAACCGAGATTGACCAAGGGTTTGAAGGTGGAAGTGGTGAGCGTCAGAAAACCTATGGCGGTTGTGAAGGTGGTCAGTAAAGTAGCCATTCCAACTTCCTTGATGGCTTTGTTGAGAATTTTGGCGGAACTAATGGGGCTTGCTTGGTTTTGGTTTTCGGCTTTTAGGTGGAGATAGTGCGTCAGTAAATGAATGACATCTGCAATACCAATAATCATCAAAATCGTGGGGATGACATTGGATACTAAGTCAATGGGTTTGCCAACAATAACCATGATGGACATCGTCCACAAAACCGTCAAACCCACCACCGAAAGCGGCAATATCAAACCCCAAAAACTGCGGTAGGTGAGCCATAAAACCAAAATAATGACGACAATGGAAATGCTGATAAAGGTGCGGACTTCTTGCTGAATCATCGCCACATAAACCGTCTGACCTGTGCATCGCCCCGCAATATGGGTTTGGTCAAAGTGAAAACCCTTTAAAGTTCGCTGCAAATCCTCTGTCAATATTCGGCAGCCATTTTCGTCCAAGAGGTAGCTGTTTTCTATGTAAATCAGTAGAGATTTGGCATCACTTGACACCAAATAATTGACCAACAAAGGAGCATTGTAAATTCGACTGCTATCGGCTGGGTATTTTTCAGGTTCACTTACATGTAGGTAAGGAACTTCCATGAGTTTGTGGTAGAAGGAACTTCGGCGAAATTCATTGGTATTGGTGATGGATTGTACTTTTTTGATGTTGGGCAGATCCGCAATGCGCTTGCTAAGGCTGTCTATTTGCTCCAAAAAAGCTTGTTGGAAAATGCCTTTTTTGTTTTGAATTCCTATCAAAACATAGTCGTCGTCATTTCCGAAATCTTGGCGAAACTGTTCGAAAAACTGGGTGTGTTCGTTGTCGATAGGGAAAAAATCCTCAACATCATAGCTGAATTGCAGGTACTGCAAATGGTATCCTAAGCCAATAGTGACCAAGATAATGGTGAATAGAATGAATTTGCTGATTTGTCGGGGATTCATATAAGCAAAATTAGCGTTTTCACATTCAAAATGCTTTGTTTGCTTTCTAAATATCAAACAAATTGTTCATTTTCTTTGCTTCAAAAAGAGAATTGAAGAAAAGGAAATCTTTGTTTTAGGCAAGCCCATTGCAGTGACTAAAGCCTTTTTGAAAAGAAAATTCATTTGCCCCCGAGCTAAAGCAGGGGGCAATAGAAAATCATATTTTAGTTATTTTCAACGAGCAATTGCGAGTCACCAATCAACTAATCACTACACCAATTTACGGCACTTCTTGCCCCATTGACGCTTCCCACAATTCAAACCATTCTTCTCTTGTCAGTTCGATTTGAAGGGCTGCAACGGCTCTTTGGATGCGGTGTATTTTGGAAGTGCCCAAAACGGGAGAAATACCAGAGGGGTGTTTCAACAAAAATGCGATGAGAATTTGGTCGAGACCTTCGGCTTCATACTTCAATGCCAAGTCATTTGCAACGGCTCTAACTCGGCTTGATTGACCTTTTTGTTCATCCGTAAATACCTTACCACCGCCTAAAGGCGACCATGCCATTGGAGTGATTTTGTGCTGCAAACATTGGTCAATTGTGCCGTCCAAGAAAGGATGCAGGTGCAAGACGGATGCTTCAATTTGGTTGGTGACCAATGGAATACAATTGTTGAGTTGCTCAAATTGTGCGGTATTGAAGTTGGACACGCCAAAATGCAATACTTTTCCCGAATCCTTCAATTGGGTGAATGCCTCGGCGATTTCGTGGGGATTCATCAAAGGGGAGGGGCGGTGAATCAAAAAAAGGTCGATGTAATCCGTTTTGAGTTCTTTCAAAGAATTTTCTGCTGACCACAAGATGTGTTCTTTGCTGGTATCGTAGGATTTGATTTTGTGTTGGGGACGGGTTTCACCAATGAGTTTGATGCCGCATTTGGTAATGAACTGCATTTGTTGGCGAATGGAAGGTTGCAATTGTAGGGCTTTGCCGAATGCGCCTTCGGTGGTATTGTGTCCATAAATATCGGCGTGGTCAAAGGTGGTGACTCCCGACTCCAAACATTGACGGATAAGTGTTTCGATGGCTTGGGTAGAAAGGTTTGCACCCCATACGCCCCATTTCATACAGCCCGCTATGATGCGTGAAAATTTTGCTTGATTGTTGGTCATTGTCTCTGTTTATGCGTTATTTCTGCTTGGTTTGAGCAAGCAAGATAGGGGATTGAAGTGGAATGAACAAGGAGGATTTTTTGAAGTGAAAATAAAGAACAGACCATCCCCCAAAGCTATTCAAGTAAAGCTATCAAAGGAAAATTGCTCGTTTTTTGCTGTTTTTAAGTCTATATTTACAGAGAACCTACACTACAATTCCTATGAAAAATAGATTTCAAATTTTTGCTACGCTTCCTTTTCTCATCTGTCTCGGAGTTTTGCTCTGCAATGATTTTTATTGGAAGGATGCCTTTCACAATACCTTGACGGGCAAACTATCTGATTTTGCAGGCTTGTTTGTATTCGCCATTTTTTGGTCGACCTTCTTCCCTAAATACCGAAAAATCGTTTATTGGAGCATTGCCGCTTTTTTCATTTTTTGGAAAAGTGCTGCTTCTACTGCTTTCATTGACGTATGGAATCAGTGGTCGTTTTGGGGCATCAGTCGGGTGGTGGATTACACCGATTTGTGGGCATTGATTTCCTTGCCCTTGGCTTATGCTTACGAAATGTACCCCTTGAAGCCCAAACCTTTGAAGCTGAATCCCGCTTTTATAGCCGTTTTGAGTTTCTTTGCTTTTGCTGCTACTTCTCCTGAACCTCCCCAATGGCAAGAGTTTGAGCGCCCGATGGTTTTTGTCTATCAAGTAGATACGGGTGATGTGCTTCAATTGAAGGAGTGTATGGGAGAACTGATTGGAAATGAAGCAGATTATTCGGGAGACCCCAGTACTTTGCCGAATATTGACCGTTTTGAGATTGTAAATGACCTCTTGTTCGTAAGGGCGAGTGGTGGTTTTACCTATCCCCTTAGACCGATTACGGCTGATAGCATTGAAGAAAAACGGACGAAAAAGAGCCTTGTGAATGACCATTTGGAGCGGAGAGACTCCATTGGAGTTAGTTCTTTTTCGATAGAATCTTGCTCGAATCTTTTTGTGAAAGAAATGAAAAATACCTTGAAGGTGGATACGGTTTTGTTTGGCGAAAGGCAAGCACTTCAATTCTCTCGTTCGCTGCAAAATGGTCCGCAAACGTATTTTTACGCAAATGGAAAACCTCGTTTGGAGGCTGCCTATACGAATGGAATGGAAGATGGGAAATGGTCTTATTTTGCAGAGAATGAATCGCTTGTTAAGGAAGAATGGTATCAGGAGGGGATTTTGCAGAAAACTGTTTTTTATGAAAACGGAGAAGTACTTCGCACCGAAATCTCTGAATCCTATTTGACTCCTTCAAACATTGGTGGTTTTTTGTGGCTTATTTTCTTGGCTTTGACACTCTATTTTCTGTATCGTTTGTGGAAGCTTTCGAAGGCTGCAAATGGTGAATGGATTTTTGCGGAACAAAAACGATTGCTGATTTTTGATGTCCTTATTCGATTTTTATTAGCCCTTCCTTTTGTGGGTGTAATGGCGGTTTTGAGTACGCTAAGTTATGCTTTTGTGACTCGCCTCTATGAAGTATTGGGCTTTGAGTTCTTCTTAGGAATGGAATTTTTTGCACTGCCTATTATGGGATTTATGGTGTTTGTATTGCCTACTTTTTTGTATTTGTTGAAGAAAAGAACACAGGGGGAATGGCTTTGCTTGGGCATCTTGCTGATTGTAGGGCAACTGTTTTTCTTTCAGAGTAATTTGTTGTTTGGTGGGTTTTGAATTTGAAGAGGGGGGATTTGATTTTAATCGGTTCAAAATCAGACCAAATTAGCCCAAATCGGTTCAAAATCTGTATTGATTGCAAACAATTTGATTGAAAAACGTGGAAAAGGGGCAGGGACTAATTATGCTGCAAGGTGAGATTCGTTACAGCATCTTCAAATTCCCCTCTTCCAATTAGATTCTTCACAGATTAAGGTGACGCTATAAATTAGTATTTTTCTTGTATGAAATCACTAAAAATTCAATTTGTATTTTAAAATTTATTTTTATAAGTAATTTTTTATCAATACCTTTAAGTTTATAATTTAAGGCAACACAATGTGTTGAAAAACAGTATTGTTAAAAAGATTTTGATTTATTTGTGTGGAAATATGAATAAATATCAACAATCTTTATTTATTTGCGAATATTTTAAAATTAGCAAGACATGAACAGATTTTTTACAATTTTTTTATTGGTTTTTTGGCTGTTGGCTGTTGGCTGTTGAGTGGGCGGTTGGGCAAGAGATGGTGTTGGTGAAGGAGGATATTGGCAGTGTAAATAACTTCGATTTACTTGCTTGGAAACAAGTAGATGAACAATGGTTTTTTTTGGAGGATAATGCTACCAATCGTGATTTATGGGTGACAGATGGCACCGAAGAAGGAACAGAAAGATTATTGGAGGATAGTGCTTTTGCGTTAAGTGCAAGACCTCATTTGTATATGGGTAACTATCAAGGAATGTGTTATTTTGCAGGAAAAGATGAAGAACACGGAATAGAGGTTTGGAGGTCAGACGGGACTAAAGAGGGAACTCAATTTTTTGCAGAATTGGCAGAAGGAACAGAGAACAGTCATCCTGCTGGTTTTGTAGAATTTAATGGGCAATTATATATATGGGCATATATAAAGAAAGAAGATGGTACAACTTTTAGTCAGCTATGGCGTACAGACGGGACAAATATCGAAATGATAAAAGAAATCTCTGTTTGTGAAAATACCTTTTTTGATTATGAATTTACTTTGCAGGAATTTACAGTTACTCAAGATGCTATTTTATTTACATTAGGTGCAGAATTTGGGGGAACTCAATTTTGCCTATGGAAAACGGATGGAACTTCTGAAGGTACAGTGATCGTTACAGAAACCGATTCTGATGGTCCAGGAGGTTTAATCACAGCGGATAACAATACATCTTATTTTGTTGCAATTGAACAATTAGGAGGGTTTTTATCTAATTTCTTATGGCGTTCAGACGGTACAACATCAGGTACATTTGCTATAGAGTCTGCTTATAAAACTCGAAATAGAACGGTTGTAGGAAATAGTCTCTACTTTGTAAGGTTTCCTGGATTTGGTTCTACGGATTATGAAATATTTAAGACAGAAGGAGATGTTCCTACTTTGGTAACATCAGTACCTGCGGAAGGGGCTTATTTGTATAGTGACTTGACAGAGTTCGATAATAAACTTTTTTTCGTTTTTGAAGATGAAGAACATGGAATAGAGTTATGGGTTTCTGATGGAAGTGAAAGTGGAACACGTATATTTGAAGATGTAAATATAGGAATGGGTAATAGTCAGCCTCGATATTTAACAGTAATTGGTGATTATTTGTATTTTATTGCAAATTATGACGAGGAAAATTTTGGATTGTATCAAATGGAGGTAATTGGAGGAGAAGGAGTTGTGAAGCAAATGGTGGATTTTGCAACGATTGATGTTGAGGATATTCGTGAGTTAGTTGCTTTTGGAGAAGATTTATTTGTGATTACTAACAATGCAAACAATAGAAGTCAGCTATGGATTTTCAATAACCCGCTAATTGACAACATTGAGGAAAACAATTCTATCGAATCTATAAAGGTGAGTCCGAACCCCTTTGAACAAGAAACTTTGCTCTCTTTTCCAAAGCCAATTTCCAATGGCGTTTTATTGAAAGTTTACAATCCATTAGGACAACAGGTAGAAATAAGCTAC